>JAGQHR010000608.1 GCA_020431745.1 Candidatus Eiseniibacteriota bacterium | reverse complement strand
CTTCCGACGGAACGGTTCTTCGCGGGCGGTGTCAACTCGATGCGGGGGTTCAAGCGGCGCAAGCTCGGTCCCCTCGACGCAAGCGGCGCCCCGATCGGTGGAGAAGCCTTGCTGGAAGGGTCCGTCGAGCTGCGCTTCCCGATCTGGGGGAAGCTGGTGGGTGCCCTCTTCACGGACACGGGACAGGTTTGGGAGAAGCGCACCCAAGTTCGGCTCAGCGATCTCGAAGTCGCGGTGGGAGGCGGATTGGGGTTTCGGACTCCCATTGGACCGGTCCGAGCCGATGTCGGCCATCGTCTGACCGACATCATTCCGGGTCAACCGATGACGGTGTTCCACCTGGCGATCGGGAATCCCTACTGACGTGATTCGATGAACGGACAGAAACCGAAAAGGCGCCGCCTGCGCCAGATTCTGATCGGCATCCCGGTGACCCTGATCGCGGTCGTGCTCGCGATCGTGGTGCTGCTCCTGCTGCCCCCGGTTCGGGAGGGGATTCTCGATATCGCGCTCCAGAAGGCGCGGACCAGCTTGCCGGGCAAGCTCGAGATCGGTGCGTCCCGTTGGCCCTCTCCAGGACGGATCGAGCTGCGGGATGTGCGGTGGGTCGCCGACGGCGACTCCCTGGCGCAGCTCGACGAGATCATCGCGGACGTCGACCTTTCCGCGCTCACCAGGCGCGATCTGATCGTGCAACGTTTGGTGGCGCGCGGCCCGTTGATCGACGTCGGTGCGATTCAGCGCGCGTTTCCTCCCGGAGAACGAGCGGCTCCCGAAAGCACGAAGACCGCGTTCCCCCGCGCCGGCTCGTTGGCCGGAGCGCCCTCGATCGCGGTCCGGGAGGTTCGGTTGGCGGTACAGCGGATCCCGCTCGCGGACTCGTTGGTCGTAGTCGATGCCGCCCTCCGGGGTGCGATCGATGTGTTGGAAGAGAGCGCTCCCACGTTGGACGTGGCGCGATTGCGTGCGCGGATCGGGGAGTCCGTCGTGGACTCGCTCGACCTGCACGCGGATCTCGGTGCGGGGGCTCTTCGCGGACACGGCGCCGGTCTGTTGAGGCCGGGCGCGCCGGTGCGCTTCTCGATCGAGCCGGCACCCGACGGACGCTTCGTCCTCACGGCATCTTTGGGAGAGACCGCGACCGCCGGCGCTGCTCGGAATGCCTCCGGGGACGTCGGGGCGACGAAAAAAGACGGGGGAACGGACCGCGCCGGGACCGCGCCATCGCCGCGTGCGGCACGCATCCGGCTGGAAGGCACGCTCGCGCGCCGCGAGACCAACCGCATCCGGACCGCGTTCGAAGGATCCCTGGACGCACCGTCCTCGGACGTGTGGCGCCGCTGGCTTCCCGACTCGTCGGCGCTCGGATCGGTCGAGATCCCGCCCACTTCGCTGCGGATCTCCGGAGACATGGAGCTGCCGGCTCCGATCGACGGAGCGCTGCGAATCGAGGTCGCCGAGGGTCCGTGGATCGACAGCGGGACCCTCGTGGTCCGATTCCTGGATCAGAGCGCCTTCCTCGACACGCTCGCCGTACGCATGGCCGATCTGGAGATCTCGGGGGACGGCGAGCACCGACCGGATCTCGATCGCGCGCGCGTGCAAGCCGTCGCGACGGGCGGGCGATTCCTTTCGCGGATCGACCCGTCCTGGACCGTGCCCGACAGCTTGGCCGCCCGGGTCCAAGTGGAAGCCCGACGGCGCGGAACCGGCTGGGAGGCGAGCGGTCGCGGCACCGCGCGAGGAGTCTTGCAAGGACTCGGTGCGACCCGACTGGGATGGACGATGCAAGCCGATAGCGCGGCCGCCGATGTGTCCCTGCGCGTGATCGCGCGCGAGATGCTCGCCGAGACGGCGGCCCGCCTGGACCTTCCTCCTTCGCCGTCCGGGACCAAGCGCGCGGCTTCGTCCCGTGAGCCCGCACCGCGTTCCGACGCGTTGTCGCTGCGGGTGAATCCGGTCGTGGTGTCCACGTTGACCGCCCGTGCCCCGAGCTTGGAGGACGTTCCCCTGCCCCCGATCGATCACGATGCCTCCTCGATCGTGATTCACTCCGACTCCGGCGCCTTCGATGTGAAAGGCTTGCGCGTCACGGGCGCTCTCGGCGAGCTGACGGCGAGTGCGAACCTCGCGCGGGGGAGTCGGGGGCCGTTTTCCGTGCGCGCCGAATGGAGGACGCTGCCGGCGCTCCTCGCAAGCTCGTTGGATCTCTCGCAGACGCGGCTCGACAGTCTGCGGACCAGCTGGCGTGCCGACGGTCCCTACACGATCCGAGCGGACGGCCGGGTCGACCTGGCGGCGCCGCTCTCGACTCTGCGGCTCAAGGGCGACGTGCGCCTCCCCGGCCCGCGCGCGCTGGGACCTTTGTTGGAGCAAGTCCCGGCGGCGCGGCTCGCCGGGATGGAGCCGCTGACCGGGCACGTGACCGCGGTCGGTCCGGCGGATCAGTCGGGAACGCAGGTGCGGGTCGATCTCGACTCGAAAGGTTGGGTCGAACGGATCGGCGCGTCGGTCCGTTTGCAGGGGACGGGGGATCGGGCGATCGCCGTCGTCGACAGCGCCGACCTCCGGATTCCGGGAGGCAACGTCATCGTTACGGGACGAATCTCGTCCGCCGAGACGTCGCTGCAGGCCGAGGCCGAGGTCGCCGATCCGGCTCTCCTCCGGCAGTTCGGCATCGATACCGTGACCGACTTGCACCTGGTCTCTCACGCGGAGCTCTCCCGCAGGGGAGAGGAGACGCGCGTCAACTCGCAGGCCACCGTCTCGATCGGAACGCCCGACGTATCCGTGCCCGGCGCCCAGCTCGGAGTCGTTTGGAATCGCGCCGATGCCGCGCCGGGGAGCTTGCAGGCCACGCTCGCGCTGCCGCAGGGAGCGGGGATCGGAACCTTGTTCTTCAACGAGGGGCAGCTCCGCATCGACGGCGATGCCGCTCTCGAACGATCGCACCTCGAAGCCACCGCGAAGGGAGAGGAGCTGTCGTTCTCGATCGCCGGCGATCTCACGCAGGAAAAGCCGACCTGGCGCGCCGACATCGAGAATCTCGACCTGACCTACCGCGGGACGACGCTCGAGGAAGAGCATCCCTTCACGCTCTGGATACGTCCGAAGAACCAGCTA
>JAGQHR010000607.1 GCA_020431745.1 Candidatus Eiseniibacteriota bacterium | reverse complement strand
GGAAGGGCGCGACGCGTCGCGGGAAGCGGCCCGCAGCGACACCGAGCCACACGGCTCCAGCGAATAGCCGGCGGACAGCTCAGATCCAATACGGCCGGGCATCGGGACCACCGACGCCCGGCCTTTCTCGTTCGCAGGCCCGGCCGATCGAAGGGACGGTCCGGACCGCTCCTTGTTGCCCTCTCCCACGCTTGCTAGACTGGCCTCGTTGTCCGGCGCTCGGGCGCGGTCTCCGGGGGGGCGTCGTCGTTCGAGGGCCGATCCGTCAGTGCGAACCTTGTAGAAACAGGTGGTTCATGAACCCGTTGCGATGGCCCACGAGGGCCAGCGGAACTTGGGCAGCGCTCGTCGCGCTCGCCGCGACGGTCGGCTGTGCCGGTCACTTCGGCGGCCCCCGCTCCTCCAACACCGATCTCACCGTGATCTCGTTCGGCTCGCTCCAGGGCGAGTCGACCGAGTGTGGGTGAAAAGTCGGCCGTAAGGGCGGGCTTGCCCGGCGGGCAGCCATCATCGATTCCTTGAGCGACCATCACCGTCGCTTCGTCCATCTCGATCTCGGCAACTTCATGAGTACCCAGGACTACGTGAAGGACCTGCGGAACCGGTTCCTCTGGGACGAGATGGGGCGCATGGGAGTGGACGCGACGACGCCCGGGCAGCGGGAGCTGTCCGAATGGGATCTCTATACCCAGCTCATGGCGGAAGGAAAGGTCCCGGTCGTCTCGAGCAACCTCACGGTCGAGACCGACGGCAAGACGATGCCGCTGGGGCACCGCAAGCTGGTCCTGGACAAGGACGGGATCCGGGTCGGGCTCTTCGGGCTGATCAGCGGGACGAACTTCGCCTCCTCCAAGCTTCCGATCGACGTGAAGATCGGCTTCGAAGATCCTCTGGATGTCGCGCGCACGCTCGTGCCCGAGCTCCGCAAAGAGTCGGACGTCGTCGTGCTGATGTCCGAGCTCGCACCCAACGAGACCGAGCATCTCGTGGAAGAGGTCCCCGGGATCGATGTCGCCCTGCAGGGAGATCGCGCGCTCTACCTCAAGGAGGCGAACCGGATCGGAGCGACGCTCATCAATCAGTCGGGCTCCCGCGGGCAGTACCTGGGAAGCGTAACGCTGGTGCTCGATCCCGACGGACACATTCTGGACTGGGGAACGCAGAACGACGATCTGGACAAGGATTGGCCGGAAGAGCCCCAGGCCCAGGCCAGGGTGGGAGAGCTGGAGGATCAGTGCGCGCGCATTCTGGCGGATGAACGGGAACGAGCGCAGCAGGCGGTGCAGACCGCGCGTTCCAGCGACCGGTACCTGGGAGCGGAGACGTGCGCCCGTTGCCACGCCGCCGAGTACGCGCAGTGGCGGGAGTCGCCCCATGCACACGCCTTCGAGACTCTACAAGACCCTCACGGGATGCAAGTTACAGACGAATGCGTTTCGTGTCACGTCACCGGCTACGATCAGCCGAACGGTTATGTGGCGGAGAGCGCGACCCCGGATCTGCGGGGAGTCCAGTGCGAGGCGTGTCACGGCCGGGGCTCGGATCACGCGAGGCGCGGGGGGACCCGCAAGCTCGGCGCACAGGCCTGTACCGGCTGCCACACCGGAGAGTTCGGAAAGGACTTCGACTTTGCACGGGCCGTGGAGCTCGTCAAGCACACCAGGTGATCCGAATCGGATCGACGACCGAAACGGGAGCAGCGCGCGAGAGCGCAGGAGGTGTTACGTGGGGGAGAGGGTATTGCCGGGACGCCAGTGGGCGGAGGGACCGTATCGCGGAATGACGTTCTGCGATTCCATTCTCGATACGGTGGGAAACACTCCGCTCGTGCGCCTGCGGTCCATCGGGAAGGAGAGCCCCGCCCTACTCCTGGCCAAGGTCGAGTCGTTCAATCCCGGCCGGAGCGTGAAGGATCGGATCGGGATCAACATCATCGAGCGTGCGGAAGCAGCGGGTTTGCTCAAGCCGGGGGGGACGATCGTGGAGTCGACCTCCGGTAACACGGGGCTGGGACTCGCGATCGCCGCTGCGGTCAAGGGCTATCAGTGCATCTGCACGATGCCCGACAAGATGAGCCGGGAAAAGATCAACCTGCTCAAGGCCGTGGGGGCGCGTGTCATCGTCTGTCCCACCGCAGTCGAGCCCGAGTCTCCCGAAAGCTACTACTCGGTCGCGCGGCGTCTCGCGCAGGAGCTGCCGAACGGGTTCCTGGCCAACCAGTATCACAACCCGGACAATCCCGAGAGCCACTACCTCACGACCGGCCCGGAGATCTGGGAGGCGACCGGCGGCCGGATCACCCACTTCGTCGCGTCGATGGGCACCGGCGGCACGATCTCCGGCACCGGGCGGTACCTGAAGGAGAAGAATCCGGCAGTCCGCGTGATCGGCGCCGATCCGCTGGGATCGATCCTTCGCGAGTATTTCAAGACCGGAAAGATGGGGCAGGCGCAAAGCTACCTCGTCGAGGGGATCGGCGAAGACATCATCCCGGGCACGACCCATTTCCAGTACATCGACGAGATCTTCACCGTCACCGATCGCGAGTCCTTCCGTTTCGCGCGCCAGCTCTCGCGCCGGGAGGGCATCCTCTCGGGTGGCTCCTGCGGGACCGCGATCGCCGCGCTCGTGAAGCTCCTCCCGCAGCTGGACGCGGACTCGGTGGTGGTCGTGATCCTCCCCGACACGGGCGAGCGCTATCTGAGCAAGGTGCATTCGGACGAGTGGCTCACCGACAACGGGATGATCGAGCCGGACGAGCTCCTGGTGGGCGATGTCGTGCGGATGAAGCGTCCGCTGCTACCCAGCCTCGTCACGATTCGTCCCGAGGGGACCGTCGGAGGGGCATTGGCCCTCATTCGCGAGCACAACATTTCTCAGATCCCCGTCGTGGACGGGGAGACGAAGGTGCGCGGAACGATCACTGAGTCTACGCTGATGGGGGCGCTGCTCGATGGAAAGATCTCGGTGGACGATCCGGTCACCGAAATCATGGAGGGCCCGCTGCCGAGCGTGCCGGCGGACGAAACCGTCTCGCATGTGCTCAAGATCATGTCGGAGCAGCGGAACGCATTGCTCGTCGAGGACGGTCAGCGGATCATGGGGATCCTCTCGCATTTCGACCTGATCGG
>JAGQHR010000060.1 GCA_020431745.1 Candidatus Eiseniibacteriota bacterium | reverse complement strand
AAGGAAGCGGACCCGACGGCGGGACGAAGGGTGGCCAACGAGCCCGCGAGGAAGAGTCCGACGAAGACGGTTCGCCGAGCGTGGGTGCGATAGCACGAGGGCGTCAAGGGTTCGTCCTTTCTGGGAACGAGGAGCGCAGTCAATCCGAGCCTCCTCACGGGATGTGTCCGACCAGGGTGTAGGTGACCCCGATGGAGTACGCGCCGGGGACGTCCTGCGCCCAGTCCAGCGAGACCTGGGTTTGCACGTCCACCGTGTTGTTCGAGGTGCCGGCCCCGTCGGAGAGGATCATCAGATCGACGCCACCGAGGGTGACGTAGGAGTCGGCGCCGTTCTGAATCGTTCCGGATGGGGTGTTGGAGATGCGGATCCGGAGGTCGTTCTCGTCCTTGTCGTACGTTCCGGGACAGACCCAGTCTCCGGACAGACGCGCCGAGAGGTCCCAGGCTTCGGTGGTGTCGAGCGTGAGGACCGTGGCGTCGGGATCGGAATCGACGTAGCCGGCTTCGTAGGAGGCTTCTGCGCTTCCGTCGGCGGAGAGAGTGAGCAGCTGGCTGACGTCGCCCGTGATCTGCAGCTGGGCGAGACGCGGGACGGTGTAGAAGAGGGTAGAGCGAGCCAGGACCTCGGCGCGGGCCGGGGTCGACGGCAGAAGAGACAGCAGCCCGCACGCCGCCGCGATCCATCGCGCGCGCCGTCCGAGCGCCGGCTCTGAGAGCAGGGAGCTCGACGCCATCCTGGCTTCCTCGTTTCGAACCGCTTCCTGCAGTTCGACGTCAGGTCGAGCTGGTCATGCCATCGCAGGGACGTTGGTCCGCCCCTGCGCAGAGCGCGTTACCTCAGGGTGTGGTCTCCATGGTGTAGACCAGCGTGATCGAATACGTCCCCGGAATGTCCTGCGTCCAATCGAGGAGAACCCGGGTCTGGATATCCACCGTGTTGTCGGAGACGCCCGCGGTATGCGAGAGCATCGCCGTCTTGCTGCTGCTCGTGGTTTGATACGAGTCGTAGCTGTTCTGCACGGTTCCGGTCGGAGTGTTCGTGATCTGGATGAGCAGATCGTTTTCGTCCTTGTCGTACGGTGCGGGCGAGGTCCAGCCACCGCCGGAGTAGTTCACCCCCAGCGACCACTGTTTGTTCGCATCGAGCGTCAGCACCGTGGCGTTCGCCGCCGACTCGACGTACCCGGCGTCGTAGGCCGCTTCCCCTGTCCCGTCCTGGGTCAGAGTCATGAGGGCCGACAAATCGCCCGCGATGCCGATCTGGCAGAGCTCGGGGATGGTGCCACCCACCGTCGAGTTCTGCGTGTCGACGTCATCTGCCGCGGAGGCCATCCCCGCGAGCACCCCAATCGCAAGTATTCCCAACCAACGCGTTCGCATGGACGGCTCCCTGGCCCATTGGCCCGTGACCGGACTGCACGATGGCAGCCCCATCCATCCTGGAACCCCTTCGCCGGTGATCGCTCGTCCCGCTCGATCGGGAGATGGGACCAACGGCGACATCCGCGATTGGCCGTCACGGCGCCCTCGCGGAGGCGGTACTCCATTGACCGCTCTCCTGGTCTTCGGCCGGACGGGGGGGGATGATGAGGCGGGGCGGCAGGAAAAATTGATACAAACGGCCAAGTGGTGGTCAGATAGGGGCAACCATCGATGCAGAGGAGCGCAGATTCCATGATCCAGCCGGTGATCCGAAAGCGCAGGTCCACGATCGAAACAGGATCCGCCCGGAAAGCTTTTACGACGGCCTCCCGGATCCCTCACTTCTTTCGTAGAACCGCAGCGAGGCCGGCGACCGGTCTTCTCGTCCTCTCCTCGGTCTTCCTGGTCGCCCTCGGGTGCTCGACCTCGGATTCCGACGCCAAGGATCCCGGGTCCGGCGGACACGGGGACAAGGACACTTCGCTCTACCGCCTCACCGCGGCAGATACGACCGGTCTGGCGCGCGCCGTTTTTGCCGGGGGTTGCTTCTGGTGCGAGGAAACGGCCTTCGAAGGGGTTCCCGGAGTCCACGCCGCGATCTCCGGCTTTGCCGGGGGACCGGAAAAGAATCCCACCTATGAAGAGGTCTCCTCCGGAAAAACCGGTCACACCGAAAGCGTTCTCGTGACCTACGACCCGCGGGAGATCTCCTATCAGAGGCTCCTCGAGATCTTCTGGGTGAACCACGATCCGCTGACCGCCGATCGCCAGTTCTGCGACCGCGGACACCAGTACCGACCGGCGATCTTCCCCCAGACGGCGGAGCAGGACTCGTTGGCCCACGCCTCGGTGGCCTGGGCCGAGGCCCACCTGCAGGTCCCCGGGAAGATCATGACCGAGATCACGCCCGGGGCGTCGTTCTGGCCCGCCGAGAACTACCACCAGGACTTCTGGAAGAAGGACCCCGCACGCTACACCTCCTATCGTCGCGGATGCGGCCGTGACGCTCGGCTCCACGAGCTCTGGGGCGATCTCGCGACAGGGCATCCGTAACGGGTCGGTGTCGGGGATCCCCCGCATCTCAAGAACGCGCGGTCCTCGGTCGATTCCAAGGCGAGGTGCCGCGCGTGCGAAGAGCCAACACACCATGGGCCCCGGCAAGGTTTGCCGCCTTCTCCCGGGGTCTGGGACACGCCACTTCCGGCGATGAGGTCCTCTCGTCGCTCGCGATTTGGGTCCAGTCCATGGTGCCCTGTGATCGGGCGAGCGTGACCTTTCCCGATTCCGACCACTCCCTGCGGATCCACGCCTTTCAGGGCGACGGGGTGATCGACACGACGGACCGTCTGCCCATCGAGGGCACCACGGTTGGCCGGTCCTTCCGTTCCGGTGAAGTGATCTGCCTGGAAGACACCGCGTCCTCGAGCGATCTCGACACGGTCAAGATGCTCCGGGCCGGAATCCGGTCCGTCGTGGTGGTGCCCTTGCGGGTCGCGGGGCGGACGATCGGCACGCTGAATCTCGGTCGTCGCGGAATCGGTGCGTTCGACTCGGAAGAGATTTCCGCGCTCGGGTTGATCGCCGTGACCGCGGGCGCCCATCTCAGCGTCCATGAGCTGGTGCGCACGCGGACGGATCTCGGCGAGCACCAGCGAGTCTCGAGAGGGATGGCCCGAATCGTGCATCTCGCCAATAGGCTCGCCGAAGCGAAGGACGAGGACGAGATCTGCCGCAACGCCGCCGACCTGTTGCCGGGCGTCGTGACCGCGGACCGGTGCAGCATCGCGATCCTGGAGGCCGATGCTCCTTCCTTCCTGTTGCGCGCCATCTCCGGTCGCGACGACGAGCGCGTGCCGAGGCGGGTTCCGCTCCCCGGATCCCTGGTCGAGGAGTGCGCCGCGCGGCGCAGCCACGTGGTCTGCGACGATCTCGAATCTCGTCGCAGCGCAGGGGCCGAGGCCTTGCGCAACCTCGGGATCCGGTCGGCTGTCTGCGTGCCGTTGTTCATCGGGTCGGATTTCGTGGGGACTCTCAACGCGGGACGCTCGGTCCGGACTCCGTTCGACGAGACCGAGATTCTGCTCCTCAAGCACATCGCACTGACCGTGGCTCAGGCCATGATGTCGGTTCGCACCCGGACGACGCTGCACCGAGCCCAGGTCGAAGCGGAATCGGCCAATCGGGCCAAGACCGCGTTCCTGGCCATGATCACGCACGAGCTGCGGACGCCGCTCAACGGAGTGATCGGGATGACGCGCGTGCTCCGGAGCACGTCCCTCGGTCGACGCGATCTCTCGTAGTGGTCAGACCCTGCTCGATGTCGTCGGGGACGTCCTCGACTTCTCGGAAGTGGAAGCCGGCAGTCTGAACCTCGAGGTCAAGGCCTTCGACCTGGACGATCTCCTGCAAGCCGCGATCGACATGGTCCAGGATCGGGCGATCGCCAAGGGACTGCGGGTCGAGGTCGAGATGTCGGGGGACCTGCCGGCGCATTGGTTGGGTGACCGGGCGCGGATCCTGCACGTGCTTCGCAACCTGCTCTCGAATGCGGTTCAGTTCACGGGTGGCGGCCGCGTCACTCTGCGGGTCAAGCGCGGTCAGACGGGTCTGCGGTTCCTCGTCCAGGATACGGGAACCGGCGTTTCCGAAGCGCTGAGGCCGTTCCTGTTCGAGCCGTTCCGGCAGGCGGAGTCGATGCGGAATCGAAGGTTCGGCGGTACCGGCTTGGGGCTTGCGCTCTGTCGCGCGCTCTGCCGGGCCATGGGGGGGGACGTCGAGCTCACCCAGACCGGTCCGGCCGGATCCACCTTCACGGTCGACCTCCCCCTGAGCCCGACGGAGACCGCCGACCCGAGGGATGCGAGCACGGACCTCGATGCCTCGCTCCACGAGCGATATCCCCTGCGGATCCTCGTCGTCGACGACAACGCGGTGAACCTGCTGGTCGCGAAGCGGCTGTTGTCGCGTCTGGGCTATCGTCCGGACACGGCCACCAACGGGAAGCAGGCGATCGATCGAGCCGCGGTCTGTGACTACGATCTCGTGCTCATGGATCTGCACATGCCCGAGATGGACGGTTTGGAGGCGGCGCGTGCGATTTTGGGCGCGAAGGCGAAGGCGCCGCGCATCGCGATCCTGACGGCGGACTCCCAAACCTCGACCCGCATGCTCTGCCGGCAACGCGGGGTCGGGGACTTCCTCACGAAGCCGTTGCGCACGCAGGAGCTGCTCGCGCTGATCTCGAGCACGGGCCGCTTCGCGGCCTGATGGCCGGCCTCGTCGAGGGGTCCCCCGTCGCCCGGTCCCTCATCGCGCGGTCCCTCGGTGTGCGGTCATTCGTCGGCGCCCGATCGGCGGATCCGGCGCGCCGAGGTCGGTCAGCTCGCGCGCCGCTCCTCGTCGGTCCGGTCGTCGCCGTCCCGGACATCGTCATCGTGGTGGTCGCCGTCCGTGTCGATGACCGCCGCGAGAATCTCCCGCAGTCGGTATGGTTTGACGGGCTTTTCGATGTAGTCGTCCATCCCCGCCTCGATGCACTTCTCCCGGACGCCGGCAATGGCGTCCGCCGTCAGGGCGAAGATCGGCTGGCGTCTCCCGGTCTCCGATTCGGCCGCCCGGATCGCGCGTGTGGCCGCTGCGCCATCGAGCACGGGCATGTGCAGATCCATGAAGATGACGTCGAACGGTTCTCGAAGCGCCGCGTCGACCGCGTCCCGCCCGTTGTCGACCAGGACGATTTCGTGTCCGAGCTTGCGGACCACGGTCTGCATCAGGTGCTGGTTGACCGCGTTGTCTTCGGCCACGAGCACCCGCAAGTGCCGGGATTGTGCTGCGCTGCGTTCGGGGCGCTGCCGTTCCGGATTCGAGTCGAGAGAGACGGCTCCCGTTCCCAGGGACTGGTCGAGGGCGGCCCGCAACTCCTCGCAGCGCAGTGGTTTGGCGATCGTCGAGGAGCGGGACCAGCCGTATCGCGACGTGCCCTCTCTTCCGACCTTCCGCCGGCACGGAAGGATCGTGAACGACGGATGGGTCGAGGCTTTGAACGGTGTCGTCGGATCCGGGTCGGTGGCGGCCAGCCGCGGGATCAGGGGGAGTCGCGAGTCGGCGAAGATCACGTCCATTTCGCCCGCGGGACCATCCTCTTCCAAGATTCGAAGAGCCTCCTCCTCGTCCGCTTCGATCACGTCCGCTCCGAGGAAGACGAGAGCTTCGGCGAGCGCGGCTCGCGATGCCACGTTGCGGTCGATCACGAGGAAGCGGTGGCCACGCGCGGAGGCGCCCGGCTCACGGCCATCCCAACGCGGGTTCCCCGATCTTCCGCGGGGATTCCGGGCGAGCGGCAGCGCGACCGAGAGTCGGAACACGCTTCCGACGCCCGCCAAGCTATCCAGCGTCAGCGTTCCAGACATGAGCGTCGCGAGCTGGCGCGAGATCGCCAGACCCAACCCGGTACCGCCGAATCTTCGGGTGATGGATCCGTCGGCCTGGACGAACGGTTGGAAGATCTCGCGTTGCTTCTCGGCGGAGATTCCGATCCCGGTGTCACGGACCTCGATGCTCAGATCCAGGAGGTCTTCCCGCAGGCTCCCGCGGGCGCGGATTTCCACTTCCCCGTCCTGCGTGAACTTGACGGCGTTTCCGGCGAGGTTGAGCACGATCTGTCGCAAACGCCCGGCATCTCCAACCAGGAGTCGGGGCATCTCCGGATCGATGCGGCAGATCAGCTCCAGTCCCTTCTTGTGGGCGTCGATCGCGAGCGCACGTGCCGTCAGCTCGAGCGTTTCCCGCAGATCGAATGGCTCGGCATCGAGCTCGAGCTTGCCGGATTCCGCCTTCGAGAGGTCGAGGATGTCGTTGATGATGCTCAGCAGCGAGTCCGCGGACATCTTGACGAGGCTGAGGTAGTCGCGCTGCTCCCGCGTGAGCTCGGTTTCGAGGGCGAGCTCGGTCATGCCGATGATTCCGTTCATGGGGGTGCGGATCTCGTGGCTGGTGCGGGCGAGGAACTGGGACTTCGCGATCGTCGCTGCCTCGGCCCGTTCCTTGGCGGTCGTGAGCTCGCGATTCGTGGAGCGGAGCTCCTCCGTTCTCGTCTGGACCTCGGCCTCCAGATTGCCCCGATGTCTTTCGAGCTCGGCGTCGCGTCGCTGGACCTGGTCGAGCATCGTGTTGAAGATCCCGATGAGGCGCCCGACCTCGTCGCGGCCGTGACCGCCTGCGCGCAGTGAATAGTCTCCTTCCCGCGCGACACGCTCCGCCGTGTCGCTGAGCTGGACGATCGGACGGGAGATCACCCTCTGGAGAGCCAGCGCGAGCAGCCAGGCCGCGAACCCCGCCGCCAAGATCACGCCCAACATGACCAACGAGAAGTGAGCTAGCTGCTCCCGCAGGTCATCGAGGCTCGCCGCGAGGTAGATCGTGCCGATGTCGTTTCCCCGGGATTCGATCGCTCTCCAGATGTGCAGGTGACCGGCGAGGAAGAGATCACCCTCGCGGCGGAAGGGCGGAAGGTGCTCCGGGACGTGAGCCGCTGTGGAACGATAGCTCACGAAGGTGGAGCCGTCGGGACGGTAGAGGCGCGCGATGTCGATCCTGGGGTCGGCCGCGAGCGCGTTCAGGGACGACTGGGCCGAATCCGTCGCGTCGAAGACGAGAGCCACGGAGCAATTGGAGCCGAGGATCTCCGCCTGCGTTCCCAGCTGATCGAGGATGCTCTGGCGGAGGCTCGCCCGTTGATAGATCCAGAAGGCGCCGGCGCACAGGATCAGCGCCGCCAGAGCGGTCGCCATCGTGATGAGCGTCAGCTTGGCGACGATTCTCATGTCCGAGAACCGGGTCATGGCCGCCCCTCCGGGGCCCAGCGTCCGACACTGCGGGCCAGCTCGAGGAGCGTGGGATTGAGGGTCAGGCCGGCCGCCTCCGCCGCGGCCAAGTTGATATCGAAGCGGATGTGCTTGTCGATCCGCACCATTCCGATGATCCCGCCCGCCTTCGTGAACTCCTCGCCGTTGCCGACGGTGAGGAGTCCCCGGGGGAGGGGCTGCGCGAGCACTCCTTGCCAGGCCGAAGGTTCGGCGTCGAACACCAGCACCCGACACGAAGCGAGGTCGTCGAGATCACGGCAGCGTTGGATCGAGAGCGGCGCGCCGTCCAGGGACTTGTCCCGCAGGCCCTGGGCGAGGGCCTCGGCGAGCTCTCCCGTTCCGATGACGCCCACGACGAGGCTCTCTCCCGGATGCGGGCGGGCCTCCGGCGGCCAGACCACGAACTGTGCGAAGTTGAAGACGAGCGCTGCCTTCAGCTCGGGTTCTGTGGGCGATGCCCAGGCGGGCGACACGCCGATCGCGGCCAGGGCGCCCAGGACGCCCAGGACGAACAGAAGGCGGAGCGACCGTGATCGGCCGACCGCGCCCTGCAAGACCCCGCCGCAGCCGATGCGGTCCTCGAGCACGTGGCTAGGGACGATAGGTGACTGCGGCATAGAACCCCGGCTCGATCTTGCTGGAGTACGAGTCCAACTCGAACGGGAACTCCGTGTGTATCTTGCCCAGGTTCCTCCCCGCCGCGCTCAGCTCGACCGTGGGACGGGCCCACCATCCGATCCTCAGGTCGAGCAGGGTGTAGGCACTGGTCTTCAGGCTCTCGATCGCGTCGACGTATCGCACGATCGCGTCCAGGTCGATCGTGCGCCCGACGTCGAACATGCCGTGGACGAACACTTGGTGCCGCGGGATCGAGGCGAACTCGTCGAAGAGGGATGTTTCGCTCGATCCGGCGTGGCTGTTACGGGCATTGAGCCAGGTGTACCCGGTCCGGAGTCGGATCTCCGGGCGCGGCTGCCATTCGGTCGCGAGCTCGGCGCCGTTGGTCGTTCCGTTGCTCACGTTGATCAGGCGGAGAGGGAGGATGACGACCGGCTCGGGCGACTGGCGGACGATCGGGTCCTCCGGGACTGCTCCGCGCAGATCGTGCAGCTCGTTGTGGTAGAGCGCGAGGTCGACGAAGAACGTCGCGCTGGGTTGCACCCGGTAGCCGCCTTCCCAGGCGACGGTCCGCTCGTCCTTCAGACCTTCGTCCCCCACCGAGTAGACGAGGAGGGGGATGGTGCCGGGATTCTTTTCTGTTCCCGGCGGGATGGCCTGCAGCCAGGTCGAGATGTGGTGCTCGGATTCGCTCGGCGTCCGGACCGGGCTCGAGACCGATCCCCACACCGTGTGCACCTCCGACGGTGTCCAGAGGATGCGGGCGTTGGGTTGCAACGACGTGCGATCCTGCCGTTCCACTTTGCCGCCGATCGTCACCCCGAGCCGCCGCGGGACGATCTTGACCTCGGACTGCACGAAAGCGCTGGCCAACCCGTGTCCGAAATCCGAGCCCCCGGAGTCGACCGTGACCCACCGTGAGGCGAGGAATCGAAGATCCGTGTGACGATACCCCGCTCCCCAAATGAGGCCCGCCCTGGGCAGCACGGCAAAGCGGTGCTGGAAGTCGACATCGAACGCCGTGCGCAGCGCTCCCCAGTAGTCGTCGGATCGGATGCCGCGGTCGAAATAAACTTGGAGCGCCAGGTCCGAGGAGGGGGACATCGTGTGGTCCCACGTCGCCATGAGATGGCCGCCCTCCAGTCGGGACTCGTCGACGACCTGCTCGACGTAGGGAGCGGCGGTCGACGGCAGGCCGTAGTGGACGCCCTGTGATCCACCGTAGATGCCGCCTTGGAACGAGAGGACATCGGTCGCCCGGAGCGCCCAATCGCCGCGGAATCCCCCGCGGACGACGTCCCAACCATCGTGGGTTTCCGTGCCGGTCCGGGAGACGGTGTGAGTGCGATCGAAGAACTTGCCGTAGACCCGGTAGTGCGCACTCGGTCCGAGAGCGCCGCCGTACCGGGCCTGCACGGCACCGCTTTCCTCCGTGCCCGCGCTTCCCTGGACGAACGTTCCCTGGGTGTCCTGGGCGTCCCGAGTCACGATGTTGATGACGCCGTTGACCGCGTTCGATCCCCAGAGCGTGGCGCCCGGCCCTCGGATCACCTCGATCCGTTCGATGTCCTCGAGCATGAGGTCCTGGACCTCCCAGTACACGCCGGAGAAGAGGGGCGTATAGACGCTGCGTCCATCGACGAGCACGAGGAGATTGCGGGCGAATCGTCCGCCGAAGCCGCGCGAGGTGACGGACCATCGGCTGGCATCGATCTGTCCGACCTGGAGGCCCGGCACGAGGCGCAGGAGGTCGGGAATCGTGGTGTATCCGGAACGGACGATGTCTTCCTGCCGCAGGACGTACACGGCGGCCGGTGCGTCGGAAAGCTGGGTCGCTTGTCGCGCCACGGTGGTGATCTCGACCTGCAGGAGCTCGGCCAGCGAGAGCGAGGCGAGGTCATCCGTGGATCGACTGCCGAGGATCACGCTCGGAATCGTGGTCGCGATCAAGCTCAGGAGCGGGACGCGAATCGGGATGCTCCGCGCGAGGCGGCTGAAGACGGACATGGTTTCCCCCGTACCACGGTCTCTCGCTGCGCCCGACGCCGCGCGTCATGCGTGCGCTCCGGTGCCCGAGTGCGGTCCATCGCGGGCGGCAGCAACGTTGAGCCAAACGAGCTTTCGGTACTCGTCAGGATGAAAACCCTCGTTCGTCTATCGGCAGTTTGCTGACGTCTGCTTGAGAAGGTTGGCCGGAGAGGCGATCTTGGCGCTCGTCGAGGGCTCGCTCGAAGTCGCGCGGAATTCTCTGCCCAGTGCGACCCGCTCGAGTCGGGTCAGGCTGCAGCGGTGCTGCTTGGTTCCGCAGGGTCGGAGGGGAGCATTTGGCCGATCTTCGCGATGAGATCCTCCGACCGGATCGGCTTGGACAGGTAGTCGTCCATTCCGGCTTCGAGGCACTTTCGACGATCGGACTCCATCGCGCTCGCGGTCAGCGCGACGATCGGGACGTGTCCGCCGAACCGCTCTTCGAGCGTCCGGATCGCGCGGGTCGCCTGGAGGCCGTCGAACTCGGGCATCTGCATGTCCATCAGGATGAGATCCGGTCCGACCCGCGTCCAGGCCTCGATCGCCTCCAGACCGTCCGCCGCTAGCTCCACCCGGAGTCCCGCACTTTCCAACATCCGCGAGAGGACCTTCCGGTTGATGGCCGCGTCTTCGACCAGAAGAATCGTCGACGCGACTCCGTCTTTCCTCCCGGGCACTTCGACGCCGGACGGCGGATCGATCTCGACCTCCGGAGTGTCAGCCGCCAACGGAGCCCGGATCACGAAGGAGAAGGTGG
>JAGQHR010000606.1 GCA_020431745.1 Candidatus Eiseniibacteriota bacterium | reverse complement strand
CATCCCCGCCGATCGAATCCGCGCTCTTCCCGACGGGGCGCGAAATCCACTTGCCCCGCCGTCGGCCCACCGGGAGAGTAGGAGGTTCCATGGACACCTCGACCGCCTCCAGAGAGCTCGCGCACGATCTTCTCGGACTCCTCCGGATCGAGTCCGTCACGGGTGCCGAGGCTACGTTGGCCGGCGTCCTGGAGAGTCGCTTCCGCGCTCTTCCGCGCGGGATGGCGCACCGCCGTTTCGGCGATTCGCTCGTGGTCGCGACGGAAGAGTTCTTCGAACGTCCTCCGACCGATTCGCACCACGATCGTCCCCGGTCCCGCGTGGCGGCGCGTGGCTCCCGCCGGCCGCTCGTCGTGCTGGCCGGTCACCTCGACACGGTCCCGCTCGGTGAGGCTTGGCCGCCCCGGATCGAGGAGGGATGGATCGCGGGACGTGGCGCGAGTGACATGAAGGCCGGTCTCGCGGTCATGCTGCGTCTGCTCGAGCAGCTCCCGCCGGAAGAGGGCTTTTGCGAGCGAGCCTACGTCTTCTATGCCGGCGAAGAAGGGCCGGCGGACGGCAACGATCTTCCAAACGTGATCGCGGCGGTGCCCGGACTCTCGCAGGCCGATCTCGCGCTCCTGCTCGAGCCGACCTCCGGTGCGCTCGAGCTGGGATGCCAAGGTTCCCTCCATGCCCGCGTGACGTTCCAGGGCGTTCCCTGCCACAGTGCGCGACCCTGGTTGGGACGGCATCCGCTTCCGGCCGCCCTTCCCTGGCTGTCGCAGATCGTGGATCACCCGGCACGTCCGGTCCGCCTCGAGGGTGTGGAGTTCGTCGAGGTGGTCACGGTGACTCAGCTCCACTCCGGCGAGACGCGGAACGTGCTGCCGGGCTCCCTGCTGGTCAACGTGAACCTCCGCTATCCTCCCGATCGCTCGCCCGCCGACGCCGAACGGTTCGCGCGCACGCTCTGTCCCGAGCCGCGACCGGCGACCCCGCGCCTTCCCGGAGGCGATCCCTCCGCGACGCGTTTCGTCGGGGGCGATCCGGAGGAGATCGGAATCACCGTGGAGATCGTGGATCACGCCGTTGCAGGCGCGATCGCGACCGAAGCCCCGCTCTATCGCCATCTGCTCGATACGACCGGACTCCCCAAACGGGCCAAGCAGGCCTGGACCGACGTCGCGCGTTTCACCGCGCTCGGCGTGCCCGCGCTCAACTGGGGCCCGGGGGATCCGTCGTTCGCTCACACCCGGGACGAACGCGTCGAAATCGCGCAGATCGAAGAAGTCTATCGACGCATGTATGACTTCCTGACGGGTCCCGCGCCCGAAGGAGAAAACTCGTGAGCACGTCCCGACCGCGCAACGCCGCCTTCGCCGGCCTCGCGCCCTATGCCTTCGTGCGCCTCGACGAGGCCAAAGCGCGCGCCCGTGCGCGCGGCATCACCGTGATCGACTTCACGATCGGAGATCCCCGCGAGGAAACCCCGCGGTTCGTACGCGAGCGCCTGATCGAAGCGATCCCCGAAAGGAGCAGTTATCCGTCGACGATCGGAACGCCCGCGTTGCGACAGGCGATCGTGGACTGGGTGGGCCGCCGTTTCGGCGTGGTCCTCGATCCCGATCGCGAGATCGTGCCCGCGAACGGATCCAAGGAGGCCGTGTACTCGATCCATCAGGTCGTCGTCGACCCCGCGAGCGACCGGCGGATCGTCTGGATTCCCGATCCTGCCTATCCCGTCTATGACATCGCGGCCCGCTTCGCGGGAGCCGAGGTGCGAGCCCTGCCGCTCGAGCCGCCGAGTTTTCTGCCCGACCTGACGCGGATCGATCCGGCGCTCTGGTCCCGGACCGCGCTGTTGTGGCTCAACTATCCGAACAACCCGACCGGGGCGTCTGCGTCGCGGGGGTTCTACGCCGAGGCGCTCGACCTCGCGCGACGGCACGGGTTCTGGCTGGCGTCCGACGAGGCCTACTCGGAGATCTATTTCGGGGATCCGCCCCCGAGCGCGCTCCAGGAGGGCCTCGAGAATCTCCTCGTCTTCCAGACTCTGAGCAAACGATCGGCGATGACCGGCTATCGCTCCGGTTTCATGGCGGGGGACCGCGAGCTCATCGAGATGCTGCGCCGCGTGCGGCCCAGCCAGGGAGTCGCGACCCCCACCTTCATCCAGGAGGCCGCGACCGCCGCTTGGTGCGAGGAGTCCCACGTCGCGGTTCTGCGCGACATCTATCGACGGAAGCGGGTGCTGCTGCGCGGCGTGCTGGAACGGGCGGGTCTCGAAATCGCGCGCTCCGACGCCACCTTCTTCCTCTACTTCCGGGCGCCCGCCGGCGAGACCTCCGCTTCGTTCGCGGAGCGGATGTTGGAGCACGGGATCGCGATGGCCCCCGGCGAGATGTTCGGGGCGACCGGCGAAGGTTGGGTGCGGATGGCACTGGTACCGACGGAAGAGGAGTGCGCGCACGCGGCGGCTCTTCTCGAACGTCACTTGGGGGATCGATGACGGAACGAGATTGGAGCGAGGTCCGGACCCGCATCGAGGAGGCCTGGAACGATCCCGCCAAACGGGGCGCCGACGCTCTCGAAGCGGTCGAGGCGGTCTGGGCCGGGCTCGATCGCGGCGAGCTCCGCGTCGCTTCCCCGATCGGCGACGAATGGGAAGTCCATCCGTGGATCAAGGAGGCCGTGCTCCTCTACTTCGCGCTGCGCGAGACCACGAACCTCGAGTCCGGCATCTTCCGCTACCGCGACAAGGTGCCGCTCAAGCGGGATCTGGACGGTGTCCGGGTGGTCCCGCCGGCGACGATCCGCTACTCGGCGCACCTCGAGCCCGGCGTGGTCGCGATGCCGTCCTACATCAATGTCGGCGCCTATGTCGGCAGCAACACGATGGTCGACACTTGGGCCACCGTCGGCAGCTGCGCTCAGGTCGGACGCAACGTCCACGTCTCCGGAGGTGTGGGAATCGGCGGCGTTCTCGAACCGATGCAGGCGATGCCGGTGATCGTCGAAGACGGTGCCTTCCTCGGTTCCCGCGTCGTCCTCACCGAGGGCGTTCGGGTGGAGCGCGAGGCCGTGCTCGGGGCGGGCGTCGTGCTCACGGGATCCACGCCGATCGTCGACGTGCGCGGTGCCGAGCCCGTGATCACCC
>JAGQHR010000605.1 GCA_020431745.1 Candidatus Eiseniibacteriota bacterium | reverse complement strand
CGGATCGAGCGGTGCGCCGAACGCCATCCGTGCGACTCCCTGAAGAGCGGTCACGCCGCCGGCGATCAGTGAGCTCGCGGACGAGGTGCAGCAGAAGCTGCCGGTGTACTCCGTTTGCGGGGTGCCACCGTCATAGAGATCGCCGCCGCCGGTGGTCACGACGTTTTCACCCCAGGCATGCACATCGACGCGACTACCCCAGGACGAGACCGGGACGCGGTCGAGGGCGTCGGCGAACCCGGCCGCGCACAGAATGGCTCCGGAGTCTCGAACCTCCCGATCAAAGACTCCTCCGTAGACGGGATCGTCCAGATCGTGAGCGCCGTTGCCGGCCGGCTCGACGCACACGATCCCGCGTCCCATCGTGGCGGTCCAGATTACGTCGTAGACCGATTGCAGGCGTTCGAACGGGCCGCCGTTGAGGTCCACTTCGATCAGCCAGACGTCGCCTTGCTGGAGTGGAGCGATCGCCTTCAGGCACTGTGCCCCGAAGTCGTCCTGCGCATCGAGGTTCTCGATGCCGTACTCCACGGCGGGCGCGATGCCGTCGATGCCCTCGGAGTCATGGATCCCGAGGATCGATCCCAGCGACTTGGTCATGTGCTCCGACCGAGCTTCGACCACCTCTCCCACATAGAACAGCTTGCTCGGGTCGAACTCGACGTGGTCTGGGACCGAGACGTAGAGCTCGAAGTCGATCAGGCGTTGTCCTTCCCCGAAGCCTCCCGGGTAGGTGTGGAGCGCCGTGGCATTCAGTCCGAACGGTGGCTCGTACAGATACCCCTGGAGCGGAGTGAGATCGGGGATCGGGGCGCCGCTGGTCGATCCTTGCTGGGTGCCTCCGGGGGACGAGTGCTCGGGAGCACGTTCCCGGGGGGAGGTTGGTGCGCCCAGAAGCCCAGGTGTTGCGGATTCCGATGCCGGGCGAGGACAGGGGGCGGGGTGCGCGATCTCGACGCAAGGCAGCTCCTCGAGCTCGTTGACCAGTTGTACGACCGCGCCGGCGCCCCCCGTGATCTTCAAGTCGAACCACAAAGAGAGGTCGGGTCCGACACAGGCGCAGGCCTCCTCTCCTTTCCTCTGCCAGTCGCGTAGGACCTGGCGATCCTCCGGAAATGTGGGATGAACGGAAAGCACGGCATCGCGCCGACCCTCCAGGACGGCGTACAGCCTGGAGAGATCGAGTCCGGAGTCGTCCTCGAAGCGGCCGTTCCGGAGCGAAACGTTCGATCCTTCCACGAACTTCACCTGCACGACGTCGGTCGAGAGATCTTGCAGGTCCGAAACCGTCCAGACCCTGGGTGGACCCACGAAGCGTTCTCCCACCCCCATGGCCGGCGACCTCGTCGCGAGAACGCAGAGCACGGTCAGAACCGCGGATGCCGCGGACCGGAAGAGTGGAGGCGCCCATTTCCTCTGATTCCACATGAGGAGATCCTCCCGGTGCCTCGTCGTCAACGGATGCGAAGCAGCTTTATGCTCGACGTTTGCTGAGCGCAGCGCAGGACGGCGAAATAGGCTCCCGACTCCACCGTTCGTCCCGCCTTGTCGGACCCATCCCAGGACGACTCGTGCCATCCCGGCGTAATCGGGGCATCGAGCAGCGGCTTGACGAGCCGGCCGCCGACATCGGTGATGAACAAGGACGCGTGGGCACGTTCCACCCCGTTCGGAATCTGAAAGCGGACCGTCGTCACGCCGGTAGACGGATTGGGCGTGGCACCCAACTGGATAGTTCTGCCGGTCAGAAATCCCTCGGGAGCGCCGGCGGGATTGGCCACATCTTCGACGATCCAGTCGATGGACTGCCGGACCACCGCCGTCTTGTTGCTCGGCTCCGGCCCATCCCCGAACGCCGAGAGCAGAACCGTGTTGAACACGGTTCGGGACCCGTTCGGAAGCTCTGAGCGGATGGCGATCGGGTCACCGGTTTGCTTGCGAAACACCTCGGAGGCCTGCGCGGTCGGGTGGACGACATCCACCTTGTTGTAGGCCGGTGTGGGCCATTCGAGCATCGGGAAGCTCATTCCGTCGCTGATCGGATCGCCCGCGACCCCCGCCGCGGCATCGGCCCGCGCGTTGTTCAGGAATGACTCCAAGCCCAGATACGGTCCGTTGAAGGGATTGCTGCCGTTGAGGCTGAGGTACTCCATGCTCTGGAGCAGGAGTCCACCGCCGTTGTCCAGATACTCGGCGAGCGCTTGCGTGTCGTTCATGGTCAGGGTCTGGAGGTTGAATCCGGTTTCCCAGATGACGGCGTCGTATCCTGACATGCGTCGGGCGCTCGGGCCGTCCTCTCCCGCCGGAACGGAGTGCTGTTGGAAGAGATAGTCGCTCGCCTGGAGAGCCTCTGCGTATCCGACCTCGTTCGTGCTCGGATTGTCGTCGTCGACCAACAGAATGGCCGGTGATCGATTGAAAACCGAGAACGGGGCGTCGTAGTGCTGCCCACTGATCGCGGAGTCGGCCACCAGGAATCCCTCTCCGATCCGCCGCTCCTGATCGGTGTCGACGCGAAGAATCACAGGGATGGATCCCCCGGCGGGGATCGGAAGCGAGTACTGGGTATGCCACACGGGATCGCCCTCGATCTGGAAGGACGCGGGCCAACCAAAACCGGAAACGGACAGGTCCACGATGTCCGCGTTCTCCGCGATGTTCATGATTGATCCGAAGAACGTGGCCGTCCCCCCTCCGTCCGGGGTCGCCTCTATT
Organism: Candidatus Eiseniibacteriota bacterium; assembly: GCA_020431745.1. GTDB lineage: Bacteria > Eisenbacteria > RBG-16-71-46 > CAIMUX01 > CAIMUX01 > JAGQHR01. The sequence goes on along the minus strand of JAGQHR010000605.1, from coordinate 425 downwards.
CTTGTCGTGTAGGCGGGCACGAAGAAGTTGTCGAACGTGGAGAAGTCCGTGGCTTGGATCGTCTCCATGTTCCCGTCGATCTGCTCGTAGCAGGCCACGGCGAACAGGTGGTCCCGATCGATTGGCACCGCCTGGGCGCCCGCGAGATCGAACGATTCGCGGACCTCGACCTCCTGCCCCTGGAGGGTGAGCGAGATCGGAGTGCTCCGGACCATCCGCACTACCTCGTCCCATTCGCTTCCCCAGAAGAGAACGTCGTTTTCCACCAGGAACAAGGTCGCCTGGTGGTTCGTAAAGGAGTAGCCGGAATCGACGAGACGGAGGCGAGCCGTAACGGTAGCGATGTCACCTTCGATCGTTAGGCCGCCGGTTATCTCCACCGGTGTGATGAAGCTCCAGCGGTTGATCTGTTCGACGAGCGCTTC
>JAGQHR010000604.1 GCA_020431745.1 Candidatus Eiseniibacteriota bacterium | reverse complement strand
CGCGAGGATCGGCAGCGCGTCGACGCTGAGAAGATCGCGACCAAGCTCAACAAGGTCAGCGTTCACATCAAAGTCCAGGCGGGCGACGACGGCAAGCTCTTCGGATCGGTGACCAGCGCCGACATTGCCGAGGCGATCGTGGCGCAGGGCGTGACGGTGGATCGGAAGCAGGTGCTGCTCGAGGAACCGGTGCGCGAGCTGGGGGTGTACCAGGTTCCGGTCAAGATCTTCCAGGACGTCGAGGGCAAGGTCCGCGTACTCGTCACCAAGGAGTGAGTCTTCCGCCCGGAATCGCTCACGGTTCGGGCGGAGACGTCGGTTCGTCCCGCCCCGCGCGGCGAGAATCGTGATCGCGCGGCGGGAATCGTGAGAGGATGTGCCAGTGACATCGGTTGGTAGAGACGGGCGGAGGCGGCGGTTCGCGGCGAGCCCCGCCCTGGCGTTGGTTGCGTGGGCGGCCACGTTCGGAATCTGGTTGGGATCCTGCGGGCGGCCGACCGGGGTGGAGAGCCCAGCCTCGGGCAATCCTCTCGACGATCTGGTGTTGGCCCGCCTCGGAGACCGAACCATCCAGGTCCGCGACCTGCTCTACAAGATCAAGATCCAGCTCCCGGCGATGATCGGTGCCGAGGGCATGACGGATCTGAAGCAGCAGCGACAGGTCCTGCAGCAGACCCTCAATCAGTACGCCTGGGTCTATCTGGCCGAGAAGAACGGCTGGGACCGGGACCAGGAGTTCCAGGCCACCCTCGAGCTTTCCCGCAAGTACATCCTCTCCAATCGCGCGACGCAGAAGGCGGTGTACGACAACCTGGAGATCCCGGAGCCGGAGATCCGGGCCTACTACGACGAAAACCAGGATCAATTCATCGCCCCCCCGCACCTGAGCGCCTCGGTGGTGTTGTGCGACTCTCGGGCGCAGGCGCAGGACATCACGCGCCGTGCCCGTGCGGGCGAGGACTTCGCCGCCCTTGCCACCCGCTACTCCACCCACAAGATCTCGAAAGACCTCGGCGGCCGGCTCGGCACGATCGCGCCCGGCATCGATGTCAAGGGGTTCCCGGACCTCGCCCTGACCGACAAGGTCCTCGAACTGGGGGAGGGGGAGGTTTCCGATCCGATCCAAACCACCATCGGGTGGGCGGTTTTCCGGGCCTACGACCGGGTCGATACCCACGTTCGCGACTATGACGAAGTGCGGGAGGTGATTCGGCAGAAGCTCTACGAGAAGACGGCCAACACCCTGTTCTCGGAGGTTCTCGACAAGACCAAGACCGAGACGAACGGCGCCATCGACGAAGCCGCCTGGATCCGCTACTCGGCCACGCTCCTCAGCGAGGACCAGCTCATGAGCCTCGCCGGCTCGCTGCCCGACGCGCAGAGCAAGATCGGCTATTACCGTGCGTTGGTGGAGAATCATCCGGCGAGTACGTACGCGCCGCAGGCGCAGTTCATGGTGGGGTTCACGCTCGCCGACGACTTGCGCGACTACGACGGTGCCCGCACCGAGCTCGAGCAAATGGTGAAGGAGTATCCGGACGACGAGTTGGTCGCCTCCGCGCGCTGGCTGCTGGATCACTTGGGCGAGGGGCTGAGCGATCAGGAGCAGGTCAAGGAGATCCGGGAACGGATGAAGGGCGGCAAGGGGGCGCCATGATCGAAGTGAAAGTCTGGAGCTTGGCTCTGGACGACAAGAACAACTTTCCCGTCGTCATCCTGCAAAGCGTCGACGGAAGCAAGAAGCTGCCGATCTGGATCGGTCCTCCCGAGGCCAACGCGATCGCGATGGAGATCGCGGGGAAGCGGTTTCCCCGTCCGCTCAGTCACGATCTGATCGTCGCGATCCTGAAAGGACTGGGGGCCAAGGTGCCCCGCGTCGAGATCACCGACCTGCGCGACAATACCTTCTTCGCGAAGATCTATCTGGAGCGGGATGGCGAGATCGTTGCCGTGGACGCGCGGCCCAGCGATTCCCTGGCCGTCGCGCTCAAGAGCAAGGCCAAGATCTTCGTGCACCCGAAGCTTTTCACGGACGAGCTCGATCGGTTGGTGCAGCCGGACGCGGAGCCGGACGGAACGGGCACCGACGAAGATCGCGCGAAACGTCTCAAGGACTACCTCGAGGGTCTCAATCCGCGAGACTTCGGCAAGTTCAGCTTTTGACGCCGGGATCGGCGCCAAGCCGGTCGCGTCCCTCCTCGTTTTCCAGACCCAGACCGATCCGGAGGATCATCGTTTGAGCTCCAATTGGGTGGCGTCCGACGCTCGCATCCTGACCTACGGAAACCTGTCGCCGAAGCTGGGCGCGCGGGTCTTCATCGCACCGGGGGCCGCTGTCATCGGAGACGTGGAGATCGGTGAGGAAAGCTCGATCTGGTACAACGCGGTCATCCGGGGCGACATCCATCGGATCCGGATCGGTCGCCGGAGCAACGTCCAGGATCTCTGCGCCTTCCACGTGACGGGAGGGACCCATCCGGTCTCGATCGGGGACCGCGTGACGATCGGGCACGGCGCGGTCGTACATGGGTGCACGATGGAGGACGGCTGCCTCATCGGAATGGGGGCGACGATCATGGACGGTGCGGTTGTCGGGGCTGGTGCGCTGGTCGCTGCGGGTGCGCTGGTGTCACCGGGAACACGGATTCCCCCGCGGACGCTGGCGGTCGGGTCGCCCGCTCGCGTACGCCGCGAGCTGGACGAGGCCGAGCGGAGCCAGGTCGCGGAGGCGTCCGATCTCTACGTGGGGTATGCCGCCGAACACGTCCGCGCGCTCGGGCTCGGCTGAGGGGCCCCGGGACCGCCGCGTTCTCTTGATCCGTCGGATGTCGATCCCTGCGAACGACGACCATCCGAGGTCCGCTCGATCCGACGCCTCAGCCTTCGATGCGGAAGCGGAACGGCACGACGATCCGGAACGGCCGCGGCCGCCCTCCCACGACGAAGGGTTGGAACTCCCAGAGGAGCAGGGCCCTGCTGGCGGAGAGCGCGAGCCCGCCGTCCACCGACTCGAGGACCCGGACGTCCAGCACTTTGCCGCTGATGCCGACATCCGCCTCCAGACGAACCAGCCCCTGAATGTCGCGTTCGAACGCGAGCTCCGGGTATTCCGGGACGACCACCCGCAAGGGTTGGAACTGTGCCGAGA
>JAGQHR010000603.1 GCA_020431745.1 Candidatus Eiseniibacteriota bacterium | reverse complement strand
GATCACCTTCCTCGACGGAGAGAAAGGGATCCTGCGTTATCGCGGATACCCGATCGAGCAGCTGGCGGAGAAGTCCACCTTCCTCGAGGTCGCCTATCTACTGCTTTACGGAGAGCTTCCCAAGAAGGATCAGCTCGACAAGTTCACCGGCAGCATCCGCGTCCACTCGCTTTTGCACGAGGACATGACCAGCTTCTATCGCGCGTTCCCACACTCGGCGCATCCGATGGCGATCCTGTCGTCGATCGTCTGCGGACTCTCGACGTTCTATGAGGAGAGCAGCGATCGCGACCCGGCGAGCATCGACCTGATGTCCCACCGGTTGATCGCGAAGCTTCCGACGATCGCCGCGCGGGCCTACCGGAAGTCGCTCGGCTTGCCGGAGATGTATCCCGACAACGCCCTGGACTACACCTCGAACTTCCTGCGCATGATGTTCGGTTTCCCGACCGAGCCGTACGAAGTCGATGCCGAGATCGCGCGCGCTTTGGATGTCCTCCTCATTCTGCATGCCGATCATGAGCAGAACTGCTCGACCTCGACGGTGCGGATCGTCGGATCGTCGCATGCGAACCTCTATGCTTCGATCGCAGCGGGGATCGCCGCGCTCTGGGGACCGCTGCACGGCGGCGCGAACCAGGAAGTGCTGGAGATGTTGCAGCACATCCACGACGACGGCGGCGACCTCGACAAGTACATCGCGTTGGCCAAGGACAAGGACAGCGGCTTCCGGCTCATGGGCTTCGGTCATCGTGTCTACAAGAACTTCGATCCGCGCGCGACCATCATCAAGAAGCAGTGCGACGCCGTCCTCGGGAAGCTCGGCATCAACGATCCGCTTCTGGAGATCGCGAAGAAGCTGGAGAAGCGCGCGCTGGAGGACGGGTACTTCGTCGAGCGCAAGCTCTACCCGAACGTGGATTTCTACAGCGGGATCATCTATCGCGCGATGAAGATCCCGACCAACATGTTCACGGTTCTCTTCGCGATGGGACGGCTCCCGGGCTGGCTCGCCCACTGGCGCGAGATGAACGAGCAGGGACTGAAGATCGGTCGTCCGCGGCAGATCTACACGGGCGCGAACGAGCGGTCGTACGTCCCGCTCAAGCAGCGCTGAGGTCCGCCGCTCTCGAGAGAGCACGACCACGAAACGAGGAACCCCGCCCGAGCGCACCGGACGGGGTTTCGCGCATCCGGCCGTCGGAACGCTCCGAGCACTGCTCTGACGGCGCGATGGTGAATCGCGTCTGCAGGTCGTAGCCGCGACCGCACCGTGCGGCGAGATTGCGATCGCGTCCGACGTAGCCGTGAATCCACCGCGGCGACACTGCGATCGCCGCCGAGGTCGTGGCCGCGACCGCACCGTGCGGCGAGAATCGGAAGTTCCGTTCCCGAATCACTCCCGGTGCGGGAGTAAAACCGGAAGTCCGGGACGCCTGTCCGGCGTGGTCCGCCCGAATCGGCGGGAGAAGGGCGTGCGGTGATGTTCGAGCACATGTTGTCCCGACCACGAAGCGACCGGGATCGACTATGGGCGCATGGGCTTCAACGCCGATGGATACCTCCCGTGTCCGGGCAGTCCGACGCCGATAGGCACGAGCAGCTGGGGAACCTTGAAACATCGGTTCCGCTAGATCCCGGACGATTCCGCGCGGTCGGTAGATCGGGGCGTTCCGGACTCCCCTTACGCCCACGTCGGTCCTGAATCCCGTCCCGGACGGCGAAGAGGGCCGACGGCGTCACTTCGTCACTTCCTTGCCCGGCACCTGCGCCAAGGCAAGAGCCGCACTGGCGAGCACCGTACCGGGTTTCCCTGACTCCGCCCCTTCGGGGCAGGTCCTAGAATCACGATCGTCGACGAACCGGTACGTCATCCCACTCTGGAGGCTTCATCATGCGCATCGCATTGGTAGCGCTCGTCGCTGCACTCGTGGGCTTGTCTTCTTCAGCCCTCGCGAAGGATCAGATCTACGGCAAGGGCATCTCCGCGGCCGACACGATGCGGGTGAGCACCCTGCTCGCCAATCCCGACGCCTACGTCGGCAAGCTGGTACGGGTCCAGGGCATCGCGGTCGACGTCTGCCAGCATCGGGGATGTTGGGTCAACGTCTCCTCGGACGTCGAAGGTCAAGTCGTGCGCGTGAAGGTGAAGGACGGCGAGATTGTCTTCCCGCCGGAGATCCTCGGCAACACGATCATCGCGGAAGGGATCTGGACCGCGAACAAGCTGGATCTCGAGTCCACGAAGATGGTCTGCGAGCGAGACGCACAGGCCGAGGGGAAGGAGTTCGATCCGAACTCCGTGACCGAGTGCATGACGCTCTACCAAATCACCGGGGTCGGCGCTCTGGTGCATCCCACCGAGGGTGAAAAGAAGGCCACCGAGTCCTGATCCGGAACCGGCGGCCGCCTCCCGCGTCGCCGGTCGATCGACCCTCCCTCGTATGCCTGGACCCACCCGCATGGGCGTCTTCCGCAAGGTGTGCCGCTGGCTGCACCGCGAGCTCGGCTACCTCACCGTCGGGCTGACGCTGGTTTACGCCGTGAGCGGCCTCGCGGTGAATCACGCCCACCAATGGAACGCGAACTACCAGCACACGCGATCGACGAGCCGGATCGATCCCGTCGGGACGGGCGAGACCCCCCAGGTCACCGAGGCCGTGCTTGCGGCGCTCGACCTGGGCGAGCCCATCAAGAACACCTGGCGAGCCGCTCCGGATCGGCTGCAGGTGTTCGTGGAAGACGCGACCCTGAACGTGAATCTCCTCACCGGTGAGGTGGTTCGCGAGGGGCTGGTCGAGCGGCCGGTGCTGTTCGAGCTGAACTTCCTCCATCTCAACACGCCCAAAGGTGCGTGGACGGTCGTCGCGGATGCGTACGCGGGGATTCTGATCGTCCTCGCGATCTCCGGCATCTTTCTGGTGCGCGGCCGCCGCGGGCTCGCAGGACGCGGCGGGGTCCTGATGGCTCTGGGCTTCGTCCTCCCTCTCGTCTACCTGCTCCTCGTCCGTTCCTGAAGACCGGACCCGTTCCGCAAGTGCCCCCGCTGCGACCAGTGGCAGTTGGGCGCAAGCGTGAACCCAGCCACTGCCGCAAGCAGACGGGGACTTCGGCCACCGTCCGTTTCAGAAAAGCCGGGACCACCGTCCAAAGCCGCGCT
>JAGQHR010000602.1 GCA_020431745.1 Candidatus Eiseniibacteriota bacterium | reverse complement strand
AAATCCCTTCGCCCTTGCGATCTTGTACGGCCCCGCCGGAGTTCCGGCGGGGCCGTTTTCGGACCGCTGTCCGTCCAACATCGGGTGAGCCTTGTCTTCCCTTGAGCCTAAACTTGTTGCCGTACTCCGCGAAGGGATCTCCGCCGCCCAGCTCCGGCGCGATGTGCTGGCCGGCGTTGTGGTCGGCGTGGTTGCCCTGCCCCTGGCGATTGCCTTTGCGATTGCCTCCGGACTGCCCCCGGAGCGGGGTCTGTATACGGCGGTCTTTGCGGGCTTTCTGATCTCGGTTTTCAGCGGCAGCCGGGTCCAGATCGGCGGCCCCACCGGAGCGTTCATCGTCCTCGTCTACCGGATCGTCCAGGATCACGGCTACGAGGGGCTCGCTGTCGCCACGGTCATGGCAGGGCTCCTTCTGGTCGCGCTCGGATTCGCGCGCATCGGCTCCGTCATCAAGTTCGTGCCCTATCCCGTGACGGTGGGCTTCACGAGCGGGATCGCCCTGATCATCGCGGCGTCGCAGGTGCGCGACTTCTTCGGACTAGAGATGAGCTCCGTGCCCGCGGACTTCCTCGGAAAGTGGGCCGCGTTCGCCCGGGCCGCCGACACGGTCAACCCCTCGGCGGTCGCGATTGCGGTCGCGTCCCTCGGGATCATCCTCCTCTGGCCCCGAGTCACCCACCGGGTGCCCGGATCGCTGGTCGCCATCCTGGTGACGACCGTCGCGGTCCGGCTCCTCGAGCTGCCCGTGGACACGATCGGAAGTCGGTTCGGCGCGGTCCCGGCCGGTCTCCCGCGGCCCCACTTGCCGCTCGTCGATCCAGGCACCGTGCGGGACCTCGTCCAACCCGCCTTTGCGATCGCGATGCTCGGGGCGATCGAGTCGCTGCTATCCGCAGTTGTCGCCGATGGCATGACCGGACGCCGCCACCGCTCCAACATGGAGCTCGTCGCACAGGGGATCGCCAATCTGCTCTCGCCGATCTTCGGCGGCATCCCGGCGACCGGGGCGATCGCTCGCACCGCGACCAACATCAAGAACGGGGGGCGCACTCCGATCGCGGGGCTCGTGCACGCCGGGACCCTGCTCCTCATCCTGATGTCGGTGGGACCGTGGGCCGCGCAGATCCCGATGGCGACGCTTTCCGCGGTCCTGCTCGTGGTGGCCTACAACATGAGCGAGTGGCGCCACTTTCAGCGTCTCTTCCGGGCACCACGCAGCGACGTGCTGGTCCTCCTCAGCACCTTCGCACTCACCGTGCTGGTCGATCTCACGGTCGCGATCGAAATCGGGATGGTGTTGGCGTCCTTCCTGTTCATGCGCCGGATGTCGGGCCTGGCCGAAGTCGGGCACCTGACCCACACGCTGGGAATCGACGAGGAAGAGGACGACGAAGAATCCTCCGGGAGGACTCGCACGGTTCCACCGGGCGTGGAGGTGTTCGAAATCTCCGGCCCCTTCTTCTTCGGGGCTGCCGACAAGTTCAAGAGCGCGCTCCATCAGGTCGAGCGCCCCCCCGCGGTCCTCATCCTCCGCATGAGACGCGTGGAGACGATCGATGCCACGGGCGTTCGCGCGCTGGAGCAGGTCTTCGAGAAGGCCCACCGCGAGCACTCGGCGCTCATCCTTTCGGGAGTCCACCCGCGAACGCGGCGGATCCTCGAACGCGCGGGTCTGATCCACCGCATCGGCGAGGATCGAATTCGGGATGACCTCGATCAGGCCCTGGTCACCGCATCCGAGATCCTGGCCGAGCGCCGCAGCATTCCCGGCATCGAGACCCCGCGGGAGTAGCGGAGCACGGGGTAAACAAAAAGCCCGCCGTGAAAACGACGGGCTGGAGCGAATCGGCGGGTACCGGATCGCGTCTACTTCTGGGAGTCATCCTCGAGACCATAGCGCCGGCGGAACTTCTCGATGCGTCCGGCGGTGTCGACGACCACCTGCTTACCCGTGAAGAACGGATGCGAGGCGCTCGAGATTTCGACGTTGTAGCTGGGGTACTGCTTGCCGTCCTCCCAGGTCGCGGTGTCCTTGGTTTGGATCGTGGACCGGGTCAGGAGTCGGAAGCCGGAGGATACGTCGTTGAAGATGACGAGACGATAGTTGGGATGGATGCCCTGCTTCATGATCTCCCCCTGTTACCAGCTCGCCTTGATGACACCGGGCAGCTCTCCCCGGAGCGCCAAGTCGCGGAGGGCGATTCGGGAAAGGCCAAACTTCCGGTAGTAGGCACGGGGGCGTCCGCTCAGGGAGCACCGGTTCCGCAGCCGCGTCGCCGACGAATCCCGCGGGAGCTTGCGCAGTCGCTGCGACGCCTCTTCCCGCTCCCTCAGCGAGAGGCTCGGATCGATGATCTTCGCCTTGAGCTCGGCGCGCTTTTCCTTGTGGCGCGCGATGAGCTTCTTACGCTGCTCGTTCCGGACGATCTTGCTTCGCTTGGCCATACTGCTGTCCTATCCCAACCTGTCAAAGAAAAAGCGGATCAAACCTTGGCCTGACCCGCTTCGAAAAAAAGTCCCGGCGGCGACCTACTCTCCCACACCCTCTCGAGTGCAGTACCATCGGCGCTGGAGGGCTTAACTACCGTGTTCGAAATGGGAACGGGTGTGGCCCCTCCGCCATAGCCACCGGAAACATCGAGCCATCGGCCTCCCGTTCAAAACACGGGAGCCACTGGCGAAACAATGACAACTGACGAGAGACGAAAGCCTGAGAACAGGCACAAGAAAAATCGATCAAGCCGCACGGCCGATTAGTACCAGTCGGCTGAACGTGTCACCACGCTTACACCTCTGGCCTATCAACCTCCTACTCTCGAAGGGGCCTTTAGGTGGGTTACCCCACGGGAGACCTCATCTCAGGGCCAGCTTCGCGCTTATATGCTTTCAGCGCTTATCCGTTCCGCACATAGCTACCCAGCGATACCACTGGCGTGATAACTGGTACACTAGAGGTGCGTCCATCCCAGTCCTCTCGTACTAGGGCCAGCCCCCTTCAAGTCTCCTCCGCCCACGATGGATAGGGACCGAACTGTCTCACGACGTTCTAAACCCAGCTCACGTACTTTTTTAAACGTCGAACAGACGTACCCTTGGATCATTCTACTTATCCAGGAAAAAATGAGCCGACATCGAGGTGCCAATCGATCCCGGCAATGAGAACTCTTGGGGATCATTAGCCTGT
>JAGQHR010000601.1 GCA_020431745.1 Candidatus Eiseniibacteriota bacterium | reverse complement strand
CGCCCGATCGCACCGAGCGGAAACGGCTCGACGGTGTGTCCCAGCTGTTCGAGACCGGCGCTCACTTCCGGGGCCATCCCGTGCGGCTCGTAGTAGAGGACGTCCGGCAGCCACTGACTGTGCTCACGGGGAACCGCGACCGCTTCGGCGACCGGCATCCCGTAGGCCAGGACATCCAGGATGACCTGAAAGACGGAGGTGATGATGCGCGATCCTCCCGGAGAACCGACGACGAGCACGGGCCGTCCTTCGCGCAGCACGATGACGGGGGACATGGAGCTGAGCGGCCGCTTGCCGGGGGCGATCGCATTCGCTTCGTCACCCACCAGTCCGAAGAGGTTGGGCGCTCCGGGCTTGGCCGAGAAGTCGTCCATCTCGTTGTTGAGGAGGACGCCGGTACCGGCGGCGACCCGACCGCAGCCGAAGCCGTCGTTCAAGGTCACCGTCATCGCCACCGCGTTGCCCTCCGCATCCACGACGGAGATATGCGTGGTCTCCCCCTTCGGGAGATCGGTGGCGGGGTCCGATTCCATCCGAGACCCCGAATCCATCCGGAACCCCGAATCCATCCGAGACCCCGAATCCGAGCCGGAGATTCCGGCTTTGACCTCGGCGCTCGGGGTCGCACGCACGCGCGAGATCGACGAGACCCGTGCAGCCGCGTAGGACGGATCGATGAGACGCGCCACCGGCACGTCGACGAAGTCCGGATCCCCGAGAAGCAGCGCGCGGTCCGCGAATGCACGCCGTTCCATCTCCGTCAGGAGGTGGATCTGCGGAACGCTTCCCCAGGCGAGCTCCTCGAGGTGCATGGACTCCGCCATCTGCAGGAGTTGAATCACGAAAACGCCGCCGGAGCTGGGCGGTCCGATGGAAACGACATCGCATCCCCGGAACCGTCCGCGCACGGGATCGCGATAGCGCGAACGATACGCGGCAAGATCGTCCGTCGTGATGAGTCCGCCGCCGGCACGCATCGTCCGTGCGATCGCTTCCGCGACCTCGCCTTCGTAGAATCCGGCGCGCCCCTTCAGCGCGATCTGTTCCAGCGTGCGCGCGAGATCGCCCTGCTGCAGCCGATCACCGGGCGACCAGAGCTGGCTATCGGCGCGGCAGAAAATCTTTGCGGCATCGGGATCCCGCTGGAGCTGTTGCCGGCGTGCGTTCAACCGGACGGCCCCGTCGTGGTCGAGAAGCACGCCCTCGCTCGCCGCCTTGATCGCGGTGGTGATGAGCGCCGATCGGGGAATCCGCTTCGAACCGTAGTCCTCGGCGAGGCGGATCAGTCCGTCCACTGTGCCCGGCGTTCCGGTTCCCGAGAGCGTCTCGAGCGACATCCCCGGGACAACGTTGCCATCGACATCGAGGAACATGTCCCGCGACGCGGCGGCGGGCGCCGTTTCGCGGAAGTCGAGCGTCAGGTCGCGACCGTCCGCGAGATGCACGACGGCGAACCCGCCCCCTCCCAGCGGCGCGGCCCACGGAAAGGAGACACTGAGCGCGAACGCGGTCGCGACCGCCGCATCGATCGCGTTGCCCCCTGCCTTGAGGACACCGAGACCGGCCCGCGCGGCGACATCGCTGTCGCACACGACCATGCCGCGCTTGGCCCAGCCGGACCGCCGCTCCGGGTTGGCGGAGGCGGGCGCCGCGAGACACATGGTAGTCAGCAGAACGGTGAAGAGCCGGATCGCAGAGGTCGCTTGCCCCGCCGCGCACCGTCGCGGGCCTCCCCGAAAGGGACCTCGTTTCCGGATGGTTCGGTTCACGCTCACGCGCGTCCCCACGAACCGTCCACGAGCCGCCAGAGTGACAGGGGATTCGCCTCCTTCAGCTCCGGGGGGAGCAGCGCATCGGGGACGTTCTGGAAGCACACCGGGCGCGTGAAACGCGTGATCGCGCGCGTACCGACGGAGCTCGAGCGACCGTCGCTCGTCGCGGGATACGGTCCTCCGTGCACCATCGCGGGTCCGACCTCGACGCCGGTCGGGACTCCCCCGATCAGCACCCGACCTGCGAGCCGCTGGAGCCGCCAAATCAGATCGGAGTCTCGAATCTCCTCGGGGTTGCCGTGGATCGTCGCGGTGAGCTGGCCTTCGAGACTGCCCAGCACCCGGTGCAGTTCGTCCAGGGAGCGCCAACGCACGACGGTGGCAGCAGGTCCGAAGATCTCCGACGCGAGCGCGGGGCGGGCGAGCAGGTTCGCCGCCTCGACTTCGAAGAGCGCCGCCCCGGCCTGCGCGGTTCCCTCGGGAGGATCGGTTCGCGCCAGCGTCCGCACTCCCGCCGCAGCCGCCCGCATCGATAAGGCCTCACGGTAGCGCCGGCACGTATCGTCTCGCAGCATCGTTCCGATCGGAGACGATGCGAAGAGCTGGGTCAGGCGATCCACGAACGCGTCCGCGTCCCCCGGCACCAGGATGAGACCCGGGTTCGTGCAGAACTGCCCCACTCCGAGAAGGACCGATCCCACGAGCGCATCGGCGATCTCCGCGCCCCGTTCCCGCAGGGCATCCGGCAGGATCACGACGGGATTGACGCTGCTCATCTCCGCGAACACGGGAATGGGCACGGGACGCGCGGCGGCCTCCCGGGCGATCGCCATCCCGGCCGTACGGGAGCCGGTGAATCCCACCGCAGCGAGGCGCGGATCCCGCACCAGCTCGATGCCGACGACTTCGCCCGGTCCCTGCAACAAGGAGAATGTCCCTTCCGGGGAGCCCGTGGCGGCGACGGCCTCGGCGATCGACCGGGCCACCAGCTCGGCGGTGCCCGGGTGACCGGGGTGCGCGATCGCTACGACAGGATTGCCGGCCGCGAGCGCGGCCGCGGTGTCCCCCCCGGCGACCGAGAACGCGAGCGGGAAGTTGCCCGCGCAAAAGACGGCGACGGGTCCCAGGGGGCGCAGCATCGATCGGACGTCCGGCTTTGGCAGCGGCTGTCGTGAGGGGTCGGCGTGGTCGATGCGGGCATCGACCCAGGAACCGTCGCGGACCAACGCGGCGAACATCCGCAGCTGGCCCGCCGTCCGTCCCAACTCGGCGCGAACACGTGCCTCGGGGAGCGCGGTTTCGATCCCGACTCGGGAGACGAGTGAATTCGCCCGCCCCTCGATCCGGGAGGCCATGGCTTCTAGAAGGGCGGCGCGCTCCTTCCCGGAACTCTCCGCCAGGATCCGGAATGCCGCCAGCG
>JAGQHR010000600.1 GCA_020431745.1 Candidatus Eiseniibacteriota bacterium | reverse complement strand
GAAAACATGGGCGACATCTTTCGCCGCAACGCGCTCAACCTGGGCCTCCACGTCGTGCAGTGTTCCGAGGCCGTTGCCGAGGCCGCGGACGGCGATCGCTTCCGATTCGAGCCAGACACGCGACGACTCGCCAACCTCACGCAGAGTCGCACCTACGAACCGAAGCCGCTGACCGCGAAGGAGGACGAGATCCGTCAGTCCGGCGGGATCTTCGCGATCGGCCGGCGCGAGTTCCACGATTCGGTCGCACGCGAACCCCAAGTCGTGTGGCCCGATCCCGCGATCGCGAACACGCTGACCACGACCGAGCAGATCGTCTGGGCTCATCGGGTCGATCGAAGCGCGGCGGTGAAGCCGGGGGCGACGCTCCGGGTCCAAGCCGATCTCCTGCCGGCCTCGGACGGCACCGCTCCCTTCGCGATCCACACCTTCCAGAAGATTTCCCATGGGCAGATCTATCCTCGGCAGGCGGCGATCGCGAACGACCACTTCGTGTTCACCGGCAAAGGATCGGACGACAAGCAGACACTGATCGGGCGCGATTTTGCGGCGGCGAACAGGATGGAGAGCCCGTACTACGCGACTCCCGGAGACGGGATTTTCCATTTCTACTTTCCCGAGCAGGGATTGGTCTATCCCGGTCAATTCATCCCGGGGGCCGATTCGCACAGCCGTGCGTACGGCGCCTACGGCGCTGTCGGGATCGGCGTCGGTTCGACCACCCTCGGCTTCGGGTGGGCGACGGGATACGTGTACTTCACGCTGGCCCGCGCCCGGCGGGTCGTCTTCGAGGGCGAGCTGCAACCCTGGGTGAGCGGCAAGGACGTGGTGCTCAGCCTGCTCGCCCGCTGGGGTGCCCAACAGGCGCAGGGGATGTCCGTCGAGTTCGTGGATCGACAGCGGCAGCTCCCGATGCCGTATCGGAACACCATCGCGAACATGATGGCGGAAGCCGAGGCGCAGAACGGAATCTTCGCTCCCGATGACGTCACGCTCGGCTGGTATCGCGAAAAGGGAACAGGTGATCTTCCCTCTCCGATGATCCGTCCCGGCGAAGACGCACACTACGAGATCGACGAGACCTTCGACCTGTCCGCGGTCGTGCCGATGATCGCCCGGCCGTTCAGTCCCGGGAACGCCCATCCCGCCGAGGACGTCGCGTCGGAGCGGATCGAGTTCGACAAGGCCTACATCGGCTCCTGCACGAACGGCAGCTATGTCGACCTCTTGCAAGCCGCGCTCGTGATCCGTGCGGCGCGGGACCTCGGATACGACGCGGTGAAGAAGGACTTCGTCGTCTTTCCGGGTTCGGGCGGCGTCAAGAGCCAGATCGAGCTTCCCGAAGGCCGCCTGAACGGAACGTCGATCGCCGAGGTCTTCCGTTCGGTCGGGGGACAGATTCGCGACTCCTGGTGCGGGCCTTGCTTCGGGCAGGGACCGGACGCCCTGCAACGCGGTCAGCGCGCCATCACCTCGTTCAATCGAAACTGGCAGAATCGCATGGGCATCGGTGGCGAGGGCTATCTCGCGAGCCCTTCCGTCGTCGTGTCTTCCGCGCTGCTCGGGTATCTGGCGCCTCCCAGTGCACTGGGACTGCGTTGGGATCCCGTTCGCTTCGGCGCGTAGCGCGCGGGACCGCCAGATTCGATCGAAGAACTCGTCCGCACCGGACGATAACCCTCCTCGTGAGATCCGAACGTCCTCCCGGCTGCGCAACCAGGAGGGTGGGCGTGATCGACCCGCCTCCAGGAGGGATGACGATGTTTCCACGATGGTTCGAGGGACAAGCCCCCCGATCCCTTGCCCTGCGGTCGACCGGTGTGATCGCCGGTCTCCTCGCGGCTTCGGTTCTTGCCACCCCGGCTACCGTGCCGGGACCGGCGCAAGCCACCACTCCCGCCGGTGCCTGCTGTCTTGCGGAAGGACGGTGCGAGTTCGTTCCACGGGACGTGTGTGCGGCGGACGGCGGCATCTTCGTCGATGAGTTCGTCCCCTGCGACCCGAATCCCTGTTCGGATGCTCTCGGCGCCTGCTGTCTGGATGACACATGCATTCCGATGACGATCGGGGACTGTGCGAAAGCGGGCGGCCAATTTCTGGGCGAAGGAATCGCGTGTGATCCTATCCCATGTCCGAATCCCACGGAGTCGTCCAGCTGGGGGGCATTGAAAGCACGGTTCGCTGCATCCTAGATCTGACTATCTTTTCCTCAAATCTGCTCAGATAAATCAAAATCCAGGCCGAGTTGGGGATCTGTCCAGATCGTGTCCAGGCTTGGGGGGATGCACCTATTCCCTTGATTCTGAATCGATTAGGAGATTGGAGGGATGTATTCCGGATTTCCCGAGTTGACGGGAGTCCCGATCCTGTCCAATCTCCTTTACCGAAGAACACGATTCGGGGTTTTACGATGGGGCCAAACAACGTTGACCGAAACGTGGGTAGCTTCCGCTTCGACTGATTCATGACGACGGTTGGAGTTCGATAAGCCTAGGCGGACGCCTGTCCGTCGGAGCGGTGCTGCAAATGCGGGTGCGATCGTCTCGACGTCGCATCGGTTGGTCCCGTGTCCGCGAAAATAGTGGTGCCCTGAGGATGAGAGTGAGTCTCTCCCGCACCCCGTCGCGGGCCACGAGTGGGGATGGTCTTCCCGAACGGAAGACCTGCCCCAGTGAGTTTGAACCCTAGGGGCCAACGACGTTTGCAGGGTCTGTCTATGACCGCCGAAAATCGCGAACTCTCGCTGCTGAGAGACCGTATCGCCGAACTCGAACGAGAGCTCGCGCGACTGCGGGTCGATCCTTTGGCACCCTCTCCGAAACCGGTTCATGCCGACCCGGAATCGCCGTCCCCGCGGCTCGCGATCGACCGACGATTGAGCCGCGAGCAAGAGCTGGCCCGCATCACTCGGATCACGACCCTGGGGGAGATGACCGCGGGGTTGGCTCACGATCTGAATCAACCACTCTCCTCGATTCAGAGCCTGGCTTTTGCGTGTCAACAGCGCCTGTCCGGAGAGCGCTCAGGTGACGAGGCTCTTTCGGAGAATCTGGAAGAGATCCGCAACCAAGCGGATCGGGCGCGGCGGATCATTCAGCGCGTACGGCTCTTCATCAGGAACGCGGCGCCGCGTCGTGTGGAAAACCCTATCAATCAACTGGTCGATGAGGCGATTCGTCTCTCGGAGTCCGATC
>JAGQHR010000599.1 GCA_020431745.1 Candidatus Eiseniibacteriota bacterium | reverse complement strand
GACGAGCGCGCCGACCCGGTGCGCCTTCTCGACGACGGCCCGGACATCCTGGATCGCCGCGCTCCGGAAGAGCACATGGCAGATCGCGACGACGCGGGTGCGTGTGTCGATGGCGTCGAGGAGACGTCCGGGATCGATCTGCAGTCCGTCATCGCTGGGGACGCGCACGACCTCCATATTCGGAAACGGGGCGCGATCGTAGAGATAGAGCAACGAAGGGAAATCGAGCTCGGTAGTAACGAGCTTGGGACGTTCCGGGGAGAAGTCGACGCTGGAGAGAAAGACCGCCGAAGCCAGTGTTACGTTGGGTTGCATCACGACCGTTCCGGGGCTCGCTCCCAGCAAGCCGGCCACACGGTCGCCCAGCTCGCTACCCAGATTCCACCAACTTTCCCGCCAAGCGCGCACGCCCAACTCGTCCCACTCGCGTGCGAAATGGTTGAGGCCGGCGCGCCCGCGTGCGGGGAGCGCTCCCAGCGAGTGGCTCACCAGATAGGTGCAGGTCTCGAGGATGGGGAACTCGGAGCGATAGCGGAGGAGCGGATCGGACATCGGGCACATCCTGTTCGACGTCACCGTTCGGTGCGTGGGGCGGCAGGCTTCGAAGCGCAGTCTACGGCAACGGCGAACGGGGGGCGAGCCGGTTCCATCCAGCGGCAGGGACGGTGATCCCGCGAGGCGGAGGCCGCTTTCAGTCTTGGCACCCCCTGCGGGGTCTCGTACCCTTCAGCGGGGCGCCGGGAACGCACCACAGGGAACTCCGATCGTCGATGCACCAGATCGAGGGCAAGACCAGGCGGAACGGCGGGAAGACCCGATCGGGCGCCGTCCGCGCCAGCCTGCGCCGCGTCATCCGGACACGGACGGTCGCCGCCACCATCGGGGCCGCCGGCGCCGCGGCGGTCGTGGTCGGCGTTCCGGCCGCGCATGCGCGCGACGTCGCGCTCCTCTCCAACGTTTCGCCGCGACAGATCAGCGGAGGCTCCCGCGAGGCCAACGACGTCACCGGCTTCGTCTCTTCCGGCGGAATCGAATACGCGATCCTCGGCGTCGAGCGCGGATTCGCCTTCTTCGATCTGGGCGACCCCGAGGCGCCGCGCGAGGTCGCGGTTCTGCCGGCGCCGGCGTCGATCTGGGGTGACGCCGCGACCTTCGGTGACTACGCGTACCTCGTGAAGGACTACCCGCCGGGCGTGATCGGCGAGGGGCTTGCGATGGCGGATCTTTCGCGGATCGACGAGGGGATCGTCGAGCTGACCGGACACCTCACCGCCGAAGGGATGACGCGGGCGCACAACGTCCGCGTCAATCCGGCGAGCGGGACCCTCTACGTTTGTGGCGCCAACAACCACGGCCTCACGATGTTCGACCTCGGTGATCCCGCACACCCGGTGCTCACCGGATTCTGGAACGACGCCTACGTGCACGACGCCTTCCTCGCCAGCTATCCCCAGTCCGACGGAAGCTTCCGCGAGATCGGCTATCTCGCGTGCGGGGGCCAGGGGCTCGCCATCGTCGATCTGACCGATCCGGCCGCCCCGGTCACGCTTTCCCGCTATTTCTACGACGGGCTCGCCTACTGCCACCAGGTCTGGGTCGATCCGGAGGGCCGCTATGCCTACGTCGGCGACGAGATCGACGAGATCGCGAACCCGGGCGTCTTCGGACCGACGACCTACGTCATGGACGTGACCGATCCGAGCCATCCGCAGATCGTGCGTCTGCTCCAGGGCGAGGTCGAATCGATCGACCACAACATGTGGGGGCGCTGGGGCTACCTCTTCCAGGCGAACTACACGAGCGGGCTCCAGATCTGGGACATCCGCGATCCGGCCGATCCGCGCGAGGCGGGTTCCTACGACACGTTTCCCGAGAACGACAGCCGCGGCTTCCATGGCGCCTGGGGGGTCTATCCCGATCTCCCGAGCGGGATCGTCCTCGTCTCCGACATCGAGAGCGGACTTTTCGTCTTCGACTGCTCGCCCGCGACCGGCATCCCGATCGTTCCGTTCGATCCCGCGGCGCTCAGCTACGGGGCCCGGGTCTATCCGAATCCGGTGCTGGCGGGGGCGCAGATCCGCTATCGCCTGCCGCGGTCGGCCCCGGTGCGTCTCCGGATCCTGGATGCGTCCGGTCGCTCCGTCACGACTTTGGTCGACGGGGAGGTGGGGGAGGGGTGGCGCCAGGTCGAATGGGATCCCTCCGGGCTGCCCAGCGGCGTATACTTCGCCCGTCTCGAGAGCGTTCTGGGCGCGCGGTCGGCGCGCATGGTTGTGGTCCGGTGAATCCGGCGTGGGGCGTGGCTCGGTCGCGATAGCGAATCGGAGCCGTCGCTACCCGCGTGTACGGATCCGGGCCGTTTTTCGGGCGCCTGGATCTCGGTGAGAGAGTCTGTCCGAGCACGGGCGACCTTGGGGTCGGGGAGGATTTTCATGCAGGAGAGTTTGGAGAAGCGGTTCCGGAACATCGCGCCGCCGGTGCAGTTCTGTTCCCTCCGCTTCGTGGAGGAGCGCGACCAGGTGCTGCAGGTGCGGCAGAACGTGCTGCAACCGGTGCACAACACGTCGGACGTCGGCGTCATGATCACCGTGGTGCACGACGGTGGGATCGGCTATGCGGCTACTTCCGATCTCAGCGAGAGTGGCCTGGCGCGTGCCGCCGGGGAAGCGCGGGACTGGGCGCAGAAGACCGCGGGCAGCGGCGTGGTGGATTTTTCGAGCGTTCCGATGCCACGTTCGTCCGGGCAGTATCGATCGCCGGTCCAGATCTCCTGGGACTCGATGTCGCTGGAGGACAAAATCGAGCTCCTGCGGCGCGAGAGCGCGCGGCTCAAGACCGACGAGCGGATCGTCGATTGGGAAGCCTCGCTCTGGTACACGGAAACCGACAGCGTCTATCTGACCGCGGACGGTGGCCGCGTCGAGCAGCGTCTTCGGCAGATCGTCCCCTCGCTCGCCGCCACGGCCAACGAGGGAGCCGAGACCCAGACCCGCTCGCTGGGCGGGCGGGGCTTCTGCCGTCAGGGCGGCTTGGAAGTCCTCTCGCAGGTCGGGTTCCATGACGCCGCGCCCCGTTTGGCCGAGGAGGCCCTTCAGCTTCTCTCCGCGCCCAACTGCCCGACCGGCAAGATGGATCTGCTCCTCGACCCGGATCAGATGATCCTGCAGATCCACGAGTCGATCGGTCACCCGCTCGAGCTGGACCGGATCCTGGGCGACG
>JAGQHR010000598.1 GCA_020431745.1 Candidatus Eiseniibacteriota bacterium | reverse complement strand
GGCCAGGAGGTGCTCCGTCTCCGCCGGACTCCCTTGCCCGTCCGCCACGACCACGCCGTCGGGCGTGACCACGAAGAGGCTCACCGTGGTCACCGGGTCCCCGACGGGGGCGAACTCGTACGTGTACACGCCCTCGCCGAGCGTGCGCACGTTCCGGTACTCCTCGCTCACCGGCACGGTCTCGGCGCCGGCCTCCGACGGGTTCTCGGAGGCGGGACGCTCACCGACTCCGCACCCGCCCGCCAGAAGGACGACCATGGCGAAAAAGAGGGTCTTTCGAGTCATAAAAATGCACCCCTGATGAATACTCAAAAGTGGCTCAACCACGCCGAATACTGCCTGTTTACACGCCCTACGGAACGCATCTACCTTCGAGGATGGGCCGGCTCGATTCGCAACCGAATCGGGACCGGCCGACCCGCCCTCCACGTCTCGCGAGCGCGCACGCGCGCGAGCTCCGGAAGACCCCGACCATGCCAAAGTATCATCCGCCCGATGCGATGGTCAGCCCACGTATCTGCGGTGTCCGCACGTTCATGAAGCTGCCGCACGTCGTCACGACGGAAGACATCGACTTCGCGATCGTCGGCATCCCCTTCGACACCGGCGCGACGTATCGCGTCGGTGCCCGTTTCGGGCCGGAAGCCATCCGGGCCGGTTCGACCATGCTGCGCCCGTTCAACGGGATTCTCGGGGTGGACATCTTCGAGCACCTGTCCGGCGTGGACTACGGAGATGTGCCGGTCGTCCCGGGTGACATCCAGGCCTCGTACGACACCATCGTGGATGGGCTCAGCCCGTTGGTCGACGCCGGAGTCACCACGATCGGCCTCGGGGGCGACCACTCCATCACACTCGCCGAACTCCGCGCCATCAGCCGCAAGCACGGTCCGCTCGGAATGGTGCAGATCGATGCGCACCCGGATACGTGGAAGGGTCATTGGGGCCAGAGGTACAACCACGGCACCGTGTTCAGGAGAGCGACCGAAGAGGGGATCCTGGATCCTTCGCGAGTGATCCAGGTCGGCATGCGTGGCTCGATCTACGGTTGGGAGGACTACGAGCAGTCCCGCCAACTGGGCATGGAGCTGATCCCCATGCACGAGGTGCGGGACATGGGGCTTCCCGCCGTCATCCAGCGGATGAAGGACCGCGTCCAGGACGGGCCCACGTTCCTCACGTTCGACATCGACTCGCTCGATCCGGTCTACGCGCCGGGCACCGGGACCCCCGAGGTCGGAGGCTTCACGAGCCACGAAGGCTTGTCGCTCGTCCGCGGCCTCACGGGCATCGACTTCGTCGGCGCCGATCTGGTGGAGGTGCTCCCGGCTTATGACCACGCGGAAGTCACGGCCATGACGGCCGCGAACGTGATCTTCGAGTTCCTCTCCCTGCTGGCGCTTCGAAAGAAGGAGCGCAGCGGAAAGTAACCGCCGCCCGAAACCTCCTCGCGCTCCGGCACGTCCGGGAACGAGCCTCTCCTCGTTCCCGGACCTGGCCGTGACCGACCTTCTGCGCGACATCCGACACGCCGTTCGCTTGATCCTCAAGGAGCGGACGTTCAGCGGTACCGTTCTCCTGACGCTGGCGATCTGTCTCGGGGCGAACGCGGCGATCTACGGTGTGGTCCATCGGGTCCTGCTGGATCCGCTGCCGATCTACGAGCCCGACCGCGTGGTCACGGTCTTCAACAGCTATCCGGGAGCGGGCGCCGAGCGCGGCGGCAACGGGTCGTTCGACTACTTCCAGCGCCGGGAGAACGTGCCGGTCTTCGACGCCGTGGCGCTGTATCAGACCTCGGGCAACACGGTCGGCGACGCGGGCGGCACCGAGCGAGCCTCGTCGCTCCGTGTTACGCCGTCGTTCCTCGGCCTGCTGGGCGTCTCGCCGGCGCTAGGCCGGGGGTTCACCGAGGACGAGATGGACCCAGGCAACGGCCAGAAGGTGATCCTGACCGACGGATACTGGCGGGACCACTTCGCCGGCGATCCGGGCGTGGTGGGCGGGGAGATGCGGATCGACGGACGACCGTTCACCATCGTCGGTGTCCTACCGGAAGACTTCCCGACCCTGTTCGCACCCGAAGCGCGATTCCTGCTGCCGATCGTGTTCGATCAAGAGGCCCGTCAGATCGACGCGTGGCACAGCAACAACTTCGACATGATCGCGCGCCTCGCCCCGGGAGCGACGGTGGAGCAAGCCACCTCCCAGAACCAGGCGCTCAACGATCGCCTGATCGACGGGTGGCCCATGGCGAACGCCCGGCAGCTCCTCACGGACGTGGGCTACCATACGGTCGTGGTCTCCACCGCCGAGGACTTGGTTCGGGACGTCAGCGGCCTGCTGTACATGTTGTGGGCCGGCGTCGCCTTCGTGCTCCTGATCGGCTGCGTGAACATCGCCAACCTCATGCTCGCGCGGGCGCAGACGCGCGTCACGGAAGTGGCCACGCAACTCGCGCTCGGAGCATCACGGACGAGAGTGGCACGGCAGTTGTTCACCGAGTCGGTCGTCATGGGACTGATCGGAAGTGGACTGGGGGTCGGACTGGGGGCGGTCGGGCTTCGTCTGCTCGAGGGCCTGGGGATCTCCCAACTGCCTCGCGGGACGGAGATCTCGATGGACGCCTCGGTGGTCGCGTTCACACTGCTGCTCGGTGTCGTGGCCGGCGCGGCGTTCGGCCTGATCCCCATGGTTCAGATCTTCCGCGGTGATCTCTCACCGGTGTTCCGATCGGGAGGACGGACCGGAACCGCGAGCCGCCGCGCCGTGCTCCTGCGCAACACGCTCGTGACCACGCAAGTGGCGCTCGCCTTCGTGATGTTGGTGGGTGCGGGGTTGATGCTGGTGAGCTTCCGGGCTGCCCAGTCGGTCGATCCCGGCTTCCGGTCCGAAGGCGTGCTCACGGCCTTCGTCTCGCTTCCGACGTCCCGGTACGAGGACGGGGAGGCCCGGCGGCGCTTCTGGGACGAGATGCTGCAGGAAGTCCGCGCCCTCCCCGGCGTCGAGGCTGCCTCGCTCACGACCATGCTTCCGTTCACGGGCAACAACTCGTCCAGTGTCATCTTCCCCGAGGGCTACGAGTTCGCAGAGGGTGAATCCCTGCTCTCACCGTTCCAGGCGGTGGCCGGGCCGGGCTACTTCGCCGCCATGGGTATCGACGTACTGGAGGGGCGGGCCTTCGAAGAGTCCGACGGCCCCGGCACGCAGCAAGTCATC
>JAGQHR010000597.1 GCA_020431745.1 Candidatus Eiseniibacteriota bacterium | reverse complement strand
CGTCCCCACTCGTACAACGTCGTCGCCACGAGGGAAGGATCGCCGGTGCGCTCGACGACGGAGAACCAGACCTCCATCGAGTCGACCTGCCCCGCATTCCGATAGGCGCGCCCGACGATCTGGGCCCATTCCGCGCGTCGCGGCACGCTCGGTATCCAACGGGAGCGCGCGCCCTCGACGACCCTCAGGAGATCCGCATAGCGGCGCGCCCGATATCCCAGCCGGGCCATGCGCAGCGCCAGCGAATCGCGTCCGGCCACGGAGAGGTCCCCGGAAAGCCGCTCGCCGATCGCGGTGAAGCGATCGAGCCCTCCGTGTGCCTCGGCCACGGTGAGGAGGGTGCGGAGTCGGCCGGACGCGAGCCGCGCGCTCCACGCGGATCCGTCGTCGAGCGGAACCGACGTCTCCAGGATCCTGCGAGCGGCGGCGGATGCCGGATACTGCCGCGCCATTTCCCACGCGAGAGAATCGGCGCGGACCGAGTGGCCGGCCAGGAGCTCCACCCGGCGTGCGTTCGTCAGGTACCAGGGACCGACCGCAAACGCCCGTGCATAGTCTCGTAGCATCGTCGACGCGCGCACATCGCCCGCGGCGAGCGCGGCGAGAATCTGCGCTTCGCGAAGCGGCTCTTCGGTCCAGCGAGGCCAGTTGCCGTCCGCCAGGATTCGAGTCGCGAGACTCCCGGCCGCACTCGAGTCGCCCGCCGCGAGCTCGGCTTCGACGGAGAGAAGATGCAGGAACGGCAGGTCGTCGACGTCTTTGACCGCGTGGCGATTCCACGCGAGGACGGATTCGGGCGGGCCGTGCTCGGTCAGCGCCAGCATCGCGGCCAGAGTCCACCCTCCCGCAGGGTCCAGCCCGGGGGCGAGGCCGGGCGTCGCGGGGTGCCGCAGGACCGGTAGAAAACGGGGATCATCCCCCACCACCCCATCGAGAATCCGGTCGTAGAGCCACGATCGATCGACCGGATCGGGCGGGCCTGCTTCCAAGCCCTTCGCCAACGCAGCCGAAAGCTCCTCCAGGACGGAATCGCGGGTAGCCGCCAGGCGCGAGACGGCGAGGACGTCGTCCGCGGGAATCGTCCGATCCCATTGCGCGCGCCACTCCTGCCAATGAGCGGAAGGGATTGCTTCGGCCCGGACGCGGACACCGAGGATCGCGAGCGCGCCCAGTGCAAGGACGCCGAGAACCGAGGGGACTCCGTGTCGGCGCGTCCCCTTCCCGCCCGTTCCGGTTTTCACGCGACGAAGCGTCCCTGCTTCGCGGTCATGACACGCCTCCTCGGGTGTTTCGGTTCAGACCCGCATCGATCCACCGACCCCGTCCGCGAACCGGTTCGGGATCGGTCGCGATCGCCCGCGATCATCCGTGGCTGAACACGCGCTGCCCGTTGAGCACCATCGCGACGCCGAGCCGGTTGCACGCGGCGATCACGTCCTCGTCCTTGACCGAGCCGCCGGGCTGCAGGACCGCGACGGCCCCGACCTCCGCGGCCTTTTCCACGCTGTCCGGAAACGGGAAGAACGCATCGGACACCATCACCGAACCTTCCAGCGAATGGCCCTCGCGCCGCGCCTTCGAGATCGCGATCTCGGTCGCATCGACACGGCTGCACTGCCCCGAGCCCACCCCCAGGGTCTGTCCCGCCCGCGCGAAAAGCACCCCGTTGGAGCGAACGTGTTTGAGCACCCGCCAGGCGAAGCGCAGGTCCTCCCGCCAAGCCGGACCGAGCGGCGTTTCCGTGACCGTTCTCCAATCGGACTCCCCGCACCCCACCGGCAACGGGGATTGGAGCAGGAACCCGCTGCCCAGGAACCGTCCCCGCAGATCGGGCGCCGGCTTGGTGAGCGACTCCTGCGCGCAGCGCAACAGGATCCGATTCTTCTTCTTCCGCAGGACCGACAGCGACGATTCGGAGAAGCCGGGCGCCAACACGACCTCGAGAAACGTCTCGTTCAGGAGCTCGGCCGTTTCCTCGTCCACGATCCGATTGAGCACGACGACTCCGCCGAACGCGCTCAGCGAGTCACCGGCGCGCGCCCGCCGGTAGGCCTCCGCAGGAGTCTCCCCGCGCGCAACGCCGCAGGGGATGCCGTGCTTGATCACAACCGCACAAAGGTCGCCGCCGAACTCCGCGATCGTGTCGCGTCCGCACCCGAGGTCGAGATAGTTGTTGAAGGAGATCTCCTTGCCGTGAATCTGCTCCACGTCGAACGGAAAACCCTTGCCGGTTCCGTAGAGGCCCCCCTGCTGCGAGGGATTCTCACCGTAGCGCAGGGTCTGTCGCCGGGGAGCGCGCAGCTCCCAAAGGTCGGGCAGGAGCTGAGCGCTCGCTTCGCCCTTGTCTCCGTTGGAGAGATACCCGGCGATCGCCGCGTCATAGTGCGCGGTGACGGAGAACGCCTTCGCGGCGAGCTCACGCGAGAG
Organism: Candidatus Eiseniibacteriota bacterium; assembly: GCA_020431745.1. Lineage (GTDB taxonomy): Bacteria > Eisenbacteria > RBG-16-71-46 > CAIMUX01 > CAIMUX01 > JAGQHR01. Next base: position 795 of record JAGQHR010000597.1, on the reverse strand, counting down.
AAGCGGGGAGATCCTCCCCTCTCCGGCGGCCAGGGCCGTCCGGACCCGCGCATAGTCGTCGGGCAGGGTCACACAGACGACCGAGGCGTGGTTCTTGGCCGCGGCGCGGACCATGGCCGGACCGCCGATGTCGATGAGCTCGATCGTCTCGCTGGCGCTGGCTCCGCGCTCGAGGGCTGCTTCGAACGGGTAGAGATTCACCACGACGAGATCGATGGGGACGATCCCGGCCTGCCGGGCCTGTTCCACGTCGTGCGGATCGTCCCGCCGGAACAGGATCCCACCGTGCACGTTCGGATGGAGCGTCTTGACTCGCCCACCGAAGAGCGAGCCGAACCCGGTCAGCGTCTCCACGGGGACGACATCCAGCCCCGCCTCGCTGAGGTATTGGGCGGTGCCGCCCGAGGCGACGATCTCTCCCCCCCAACGGGAGACCTCCTGGGCGAGCGGGATCAGTCCATCCTTGGAATAGGCGGAGAACAGCGCGCGTCGAATGGGAATCATGAAGCATCTCCCCAGGCCGGCTTCGTCCGACCTTCCGTCAGCGAATCACACGCCCGGCGATAGCGGGCCAGCGCTTCGGTCTCCACCTCCGCGGGCAGGGCCGGGGCCGGTGGCTCGCGATTCCAATCGAGCGTCTTCAGGTAGTCCCGAACGTACTGCTTGTCGAGCGAAACCGGGGCTTTCCAGCCCGCGGGACGCTCTTCGAGCGACTCGCGTGTCCAGAACCGGGACGAGTCCGGGGTCAAGGCCTCGTCGATCAGGCTGAGACGTCCGTCGATCAGGCCGAACTCG
>JAGQHR010000005.1 GCA_020431745.1 Candidatus Eiseniibacteriota bacterium | reverse complement strand
TCACAGCAAGACATCCAGCGGAGGCTGGTTCGGCTCCGGGAGCGGCTCGTAGCGTTTGCCGGTCCGGTCCACCACGTAGACGGCGGTTCCCAGCTCCCGCTGGGGACGCCGACGGGCCCGGCTGGACAGCTCGAGCGTGACCTCCATGATCGCTCCGGCTTCGCCGTGCTGTTCGAGATGCGAGTCGACGACCCCAATGCACCAGTCATCGAAGCACTGGCGCTGCCCGACCGGATACACCGCACGCGGCATGACGATGGAGGCGACCACCAGCGCAACGAGATAGAGTCCCGCACCGATTGCCAATCTCCGCAGGATGCCTCCCGCGCGAGCGAGACGACCGCGAAGCGCGGCGATCCCGGCCAACACGAGCGAAACGACGGTGGTCAGGACCAGGAGGAGAAAGAAGATCTCGAACAGGAACATCGTGCGCCTCCGCATTCCGGTTTGGTTCGACCAGGCTTCCCACGCCTCGTTTCCTACCAGTGAACAACGACGAGGGCACCGGCGATTCCGTGTCCACCCGAGGTCGGAACCCGACTACACCGACGCATGAGCAACGAGACGAGCTTCGAGCTGGAAGGGGCTCCACATCCGGGTCACCTCTCAAGACTACGCGAAGTACTTTGCAGTACAAAGTTACATCTGAACCCAGCGCCCACGTTGAGTTTCCGGACGGACATCCCCGCCTGCTCTGGCACTGGCCCTGCTCCGACCCCTTGACTCCGCATGATCTAGAATGCTAGGATACTAGCAATGTCTCCCGTGAAGCAGTTCAACGTCTACCTTCCCGTGGAAGTGATCCGGGAGGTCAAGCACCTGGCGATCGAACAGGAGATGTCGCTTTCGTCACTCGTAGAGGAAGCGCTGCGACGCTACCTGGAAGAGAAGCGCAAGTCCGAGAGGAGCAAGGACCGATGACCAACGGGATCAGCTACATCTACGTCGAGACGCACAACTGGGGAAAGACCGTGAAGTTCTGGCAGCAGATGGGCTTTGAGCTGCAGCTCGATCTGGGGAGCTCGGGCACACTGGTCCATCCCGCGGGTGGGAGCTCGCTCTTCATCCAGGAAGTGCCGGCCGACCGGGCCTTGGAGATCCATATGTGCCTCGCCGCTCCGGATGACCAGTCGACGCCGGGCGCGCCCGCCGTCGTGACGAAGACATGGCACGACAGTCATTGGGGCACGCGACTGCTGAACATGCAGGATCCGGACGGTCGGGCCGCCGTGATCGAGTACCGTCCCTGAAGATCGTCTTCGCGACATGCGAAGGTCGTCCCGACATCACCGACGACGACGGACGGCTCGTCGAAGCGTTCGCGCAGCGGGGTATCTCCGTCTCCGCACTGCCTTGGACGCACCTCTCACCGGCGGCTGCGACGCCCCCGATCGTGCTGCGTTCCACCTGGGACTACCATCTGCAGCCGGCTCGCTTTCGGGCCTGGCTCGACCAGCTCACGCGCAACGGAACCCCGGTCTTCAATCCGATCCCCTTGGTGTCCTGGAATATGGACAAGGTCTACCTCCGCGCGCTCGCCGTTGCCGGCGTCGCTCTGCCCGACACGATCTGGCTGGCCGCGAGCACAGGCGACGATGCGGACCATGAAGCAGCGCAGGTCCATGACGCGCAGGACCTGATGGCTCTCTTGAAACGACAGCGGTGGACCCGTGCCGTCGTCAAACCGCGGATCAGCGCCAGCGCTCACGGAACGCGTCGGATCGACCCGAACACGCGCCTGTCCCCGTCCGATCTCGCGACGATCGCCTCCGTCGGCGGATTGCTACAGGAGTACCTGCCCGAGATCGAATCGGCCGGGGAGCTCTCGCTGGTGTTCCTGGACGGAGCATTCAGCCATGCGGTGCGCAAGACGCCACGATCCGGGGACTTCCGCGTCCAGCAGGAGTTCGGTGGCGATGTGGCTGGCGCCGAACCCTCGGCCGCCGCGCAGGCCCTGGCCGAGCGGTCGCTCGCGACTCTCCGAGAAGACTGGTGCTACGCACGCATCGATCCCGTCGAATCGGCTCGCGGTCCGGTCCTGATGGAGCTCGAGCTGATCGAACCCGATCTGTTCTTCCGCATCGACCCGGCAGCGGCCGACAGGCTCGCCGAATCGATCACGAAGCGTTTGCGAAGGTGACGTTGACGACGGCGCTCGTGAGTTCTGCCTCGTGAGCGATGAGGACCGACGCCGGCTGGGGGTCAGTCCTGATCGGTCTGCCCGTACTGGAGATGACGCACGCGCTCGAAGAAGCGGAAAGTGACGCGCTCGGTCGAGCTCGGTCGCGGCTCGGCCGGCAGCGTTCCGGGAATCGCCCACTTTCCGGCACCGAGCTCGCCCACCGGATAGATGCCGTTCGAAGAGGCGAAGAGCGCGCGCATCGGCATCAACGGACTCAGATCCTCCGGAAACGCCGGACTGCTCAGCACCGAGAAGGCCTCCCCTCCTGCCGTCGTTGCCGAGTCGATCCGAACCGGTTGACCGTCGCCCGTCACCCAACGAGACGGGTTCGTGGAATCGCCGGCTGCAGGCTGCACGACGATCGATCGCGCGAGGAAGACCATCTGTTCCTGGTCGAACTTGTCCCCCGCAGGCCCGCGATGCCAGGTCACGGGGTTGAACTGGGGTGCGCGGGTCGTCGCGATGAACACCGCTTCCTCGGGCCAGCTCGGCAGGCTGGGCAAGGTCTGGGGATCCAGATACACGACGTCGTTTGGTCGGTACGGGAACAGGTCCGCCAGGTGATGCGGTCCCAGGTGGAACAGGTCGGCGTAAACATCGCCGGCCAGAGGAGTGTCGCCCGGCGGACAGAAGCTGAGCAGACCCCAGTTCACCCAGATCGGCGCGCGATAGTGATCGCCTTCGTGCAGCGGCTCGAGGAACTCCTTGGCTTCGCTGTGACGATAGAACGGCGTCGCGATCTTCGTCATGGCGTTCGCGATCGCATACGGTTGGATCGGCAGGAAGCCGATCGACCAGATCCCGGCCGCAGCCCAGGCCATCCACCGTCGCGACCACACCATTCGCGCGGCGGGAACGATCAGGAACACCGTCACCGGCGCGACGAACAGGAGATAGCGGACCTGGCGCAGGGACAGGAGATGCACGGCGGCGATCGCGAGCACCCATGCGAGAACGAGGCCGCGCTGCGTCCGACTCTCCTTCCACGATCGCATCAATCCGAAGGGAAGGAGCGCCAGCGCCAGCAGCCCGAACGCAGGCAGATTGCGCAGGTAGACCCAGGCCGGCTGCTCGATCGTCTTGACCCCGGCGTCGAAGAGCAGGAACACGGCCTGCCGGAATCCGCGCAGGAGGAACGGCACCTCCGGATAGACTCCCCGCAACGCCCACCCGAGCACCACGACGGTGACGATCGCGCTGGCTGCCGCAGCTCCCACGAGCGCGCCGAACCGACGCAGCATCGAGCCGCCGGACCGCTTCCCCCGTCGGTCCCCGATCGCCAGGAGAGCCTGCGTGGCCAGCGCGATGATCCAGAAGATGACGTAGGTGTCCTTGATCAGCGGGGCGACCGCTCCCACGAGGACCAATCCCCACCACAGCGCGGTCCGCGGCTCACGCACGAACCGGTCGACGGCGAGAAGCATCCACAGGAAGACGAGGCCGGGGAAGAGATCATGGCTCACGAACGGGGCGTAACCGAAGAAGAGGAAGGTCGGGATGGCCGCCACGAACGCGAGAAGGACGGGACCCCGCTCCTTGAAGAACCTTCGCGCCATGAGGTAACAACCGATCAGATACCCGGCGTGCAGCAGGGCGAAAAGCACGTGGTGCGGTCGTACCTCCAGGGGAGGCAGTCCCATGCGGCCTTTGATCAGCTCGGCCGGAACGAGGAGGAGGCCGAAGAGCGGGCCGCGGGTCGCCGTGTAGGTGTCGATCCATCCGAGGAAGTAGCGCGCATTGCAGATGGAGTCGAACCCGTCGTAGTACTCGATGTCGACCAACGAGACGGCCATCGCGAGCCAACCCAGCAGGATCGCGAAGACGACGACTTCTGCGACGTGCGGTCGCCTGCCGCTGCCCGGGAATTGCCGCTGCTCGTTGTCCACGCTCACCCGTCCCTGCTTCCTTCCCCCGACCCGCTGCTCGCTCCGATGACCGTCACTCCGTAGCCTGATCGGCCGCCAGGTAGCGCTGCACGACTCTTCCCGGACTCACGAACGAGATTCCCTGGGCGGAGGTCGCCGAGATCATCACGGACTCGATGACAGGTTCGGACACCTCGCTGTCCGCGTGCCACTCGACCAGGAAGCTGGCGCCGGCCCCGCCGGAGGTGTCGTCCTCTTCGACGACGAACTCGCGCGAGGCCATCGGCGCCAAAACCAGGTCGCGCTCGAGATAGCGGCGGACGAGATCGCCGTTCGATCCGTAGTACTGAACCGAAGTGACCGCGATCGGTCGCTGCCGGTCGGTGTTCCGCACGCTCAGCGTGGCCGTCAGATTGATCGCCCTTTTCTCGTCGTGGAAGTAGATGTGGGAGTAGACGGGCACGTAGACCGTCTGTCCCAGCACGGGGGCCGGCAGATCATGGGTCGCTTCCGATCCGGGATCCGCTCCCTCGGTCGCGATCGACGATGACGGGCGCGATTCGGCAGAAGGCTCGGACGAACAGGCTCCGACTCCCAGCATCAAGAGAAGCGTGGCCACGAGAACGCGAGCCCTCGCGGACGGACCGGCGACTCGGTTGACCTTGGCGATGCTCCGTTTCATGCTCCCCCTCCCTCCTTCTCGATCTCGGACTGCCGAGCCTCGGATCCCATGCTGGCCAGACGAAACGCACGGCGGGATTCGGGGCGGAGAAACGCCACCAGCACTGCCAGATGGAGCGCGACTTGCCCACCGGCGGCGATCCGGGTCCGCGCCGGATCGACCTGCTTCAGGCCCTCCGCCGTCAGAAACGCCGCGCCCCCACCTGCCACGAAGATACCGTTCAGGACGACGCCCATCACCGCCAGCACCAAGGCGATCACCATCGCTACGCGGGACGCCCGAAGCAGGAAGAACCCGACCGCTCCCAGGACTAGGGCGAGGATCACGTTCCCCATCGAAAGGGAGAGGATCGCCAGCAGGAGCTCGAGCACACTCGCGACGAGCAAGGCTTTCGGGCGCGCGGGTACCTTGCACTCCGGGCAGATGGTCCGAACCCCGAGATCCCGTTCGCATCGTTGGCAGATCATGGGGCCCGATTCTCGACCAGTCCCGATCGCGTTTCACCCTCGAATCGCCCCCCCGCGACGCGGCTAGTTACGGACCGAATGATCCGATTCTGTAGGTAGATCCCCCCGTTCGTTTTCCCGACGCGGCCGGCAATCGATCATTCCACCTCGGCATTCCCCCGGACACTCGTCCCACTGCACCGATTGCCGGCGAGTTCGGGCTTTTCCCTAGGCGGATGTGTCGTACAATCCTGGGCCGTGGGGCCAGCACCGGTTTGACCGTCCCCCGATCGGTGTGCTCTTCCCAGCGGCTGCGTGCGCCCGACATGTCGACTCGGTTTCGTCTTCGCGATTCGCGTTGGCGTCGCGTGAGCATGTCGCGCTTTTCGTGCTGGACCGTTTTCTTGCGGTGCTACGTCGACATCGCTGGGACGCCAAAGGTGAAAGAGACCGGAGGATTCGTGTTCCGATCGCATCCCTATCGTGGTGGCGAGGATCTGTCGCGCCTCAAGGCCATGGTCACGGCGATTTGGAAAGAGGAAGGGGCGCTGGCGCCGTTCTCGGTCTGTGACTTCGACTGGAAGCTCTATCAGCATCCGAACATCGACCCCTCGAACCGGATCCGGATCTGGGAGATCGATACCCAACCGGTCGGTTTCGCATGGTATACGCCGCCCGGCGATGTCGAGATCGTGATCGTCCCCGAGCACCGGGAAATGAGCCTGTTCCAGCCGATGCTGGAGTGGGTGACCGAACGTCATCTCCAGGAATCCTCCGAAGCCGATCAACTGGGGATCTGGGCTCTCGAATCCGACGTTTCGCTTCCCTTCCTGCTCCAACGACTCGGGTACTTTGCCAGTGACCGATCCTTCCTCCATCTCCTCTGCGAAATGGAGTCGGCCCCCAAGCCTCCCGTCCTGCCCGAGGGATACCGCATTCGACATCTCCGTGGTCTGGAAGAGCTCGAGCCGCGCGCCCAAGTCCATCGGGACGCGTTCGCGCCGGCACGACTAACGTTGGAAAGCTATCGCTCCCTGATGCAGTCCAGCGGATATCGCAAAGAGCTCGACATCGTCGTCGAGGCACCCGGGGGCGAGTTCGCGGCGTTCGCTCTGGGATGGTTCGATCCCGATCAGCGTCTCGGCGAGATCGAGCCGGTGGGAACACATCCGCAACACCGCGGCTCCGGGTTGGCGCGAGCCGCGACCACGGAGCTCCTGCGCAGGCTGCATGCTCTCGGTGCGCAGCAGGTGTTGCTCTACACCCACTCGGATCGACTGGTGGACCGGCTCTACCGCGAAGCGGGGTTCCGCGCGGTCAACCGCAGTCAGCGATTCGTGAAGTCCTGATCAGCGATCGTTCGCGCTGCGATCGCGGGCGTGCACACTCCGACACGCGCTCCCACGCCAGCGGCCTGCCCCGAAACGTGGCTGAACCCGCACCGGGACTACTCGGGGACGGTCGTCTCGAAGTACCGGAGATCCCTGTGCAAAAAGTCCGGTCAGCGATCCGTCGGTGGTTTCTCCGACAGGTCGTCGAGGAGGGTGTCCGCGCGGTGTCCGTGCAGACCCAGCTGCACGTGCTCTCTCGGGAAGAGCAGTCCGGTGGTCCAATCCATCGCGATGCGAAGACGACGGGACCATCCCGGCATCTTGAACAGATAGACCGTGCGCCAGAGGAACCAGGCCGCGAAGCCGGAGAGCCGGATTCCGAAGACCTTCGCCACCGCAGTGCGGCAACCCAAGGCGGCGAGCGAGCCGGCATCGTCGAATCGGAACGGTTCGGGCGGCTTGCCCGTGAGCACGCGATGGAGATTCTTCGCCACGTGCGCCCCGTCACGCACCGCTCGCTGCGCCGTCGCCGGGAGCGCTTTGCCCGCGACCTCGTGCGCGGCGCAGTCTCCGATCGCCCAAACGTCCTCGAAACCATGGACTCGTTGATCTGGATCGCAATGCAGGTAGCCGTGCCGTTCGAGCGGCAGTCCGAGGTTCGGCAGCACCGGAGGCGGCGCGATTCCCGCACACCAGATCGTGGTGCAAGCAGAAAGCCGCTCCCCCGTCGAGAGCGTGACCCCCGTGCGCGCGACCTCGGTCGCCGTCGTTCCCAGGAGCACCGTCGTCCCGCGCTTTTCCATCTGGGTGCGCGCGTACTCGGATAACTGCGGATCGAGAGCCCCGAGGATGCGGTCGGCCATCTCCACCAGGGTCACCCGGCATTCGCGCGGATCGAGGTCCCGGTAGCGATGCGCGGCTTCCCGGAGGAAGACCTGGAACTCGCCCGCCAGCTCCACTCCGGTGAAGTTGCCCCCCACGACGACGAAATGCAGGAGCGCGCGTCGAACCGCGGGATCGCCGCTGGCGTGAGCGAGCTCGAGCATCCGGATGGCCCGGTCGCGCAGCGCGACTCCATCGGCGAGGCTTTTGAGCTGGAAGCCATGCTCCGCGAGACCGGGGACCGCCGGCAGGCGCGTGACGCTGCCCAGCGCGACGACGAGGTGATCGTAGGCGACCTCGACGGCACGTTCGCTGCCACCCGGGGTGAACGTGATGCAGTGCCGCGCCGGATCCGCGCCGATCACCGTCCCCAGATGGAGCTGCGTGCGGTCCAGGAACGATCGAATGGAAACGACCGCGTGCCGGGGTTCGAGGCTCCCGGTGGAGGCCTCGACCAGGAACGGATAGAACACGAAGTAGTTGTGGCGATCGATGAGCCAGATGTCCGCGGCCACCGTGCGGAGCGACTTCTCGAGCTGCTGGGCACAGTACGCTCCGGCGAATCCACCTCCCAGGATGATGATGCGAGGGGGTCGTACACGATCCGTGTTCAAACGTGCTCCTTCGTCTCAGGGTCGCTCCCGGCAGGGTAGACGCCGGCTCCTGGCACGTCGATTCCGGGATCACAACCGGCTGGGAGCGACGACCTTGGGCCGTCCGGACCGAAGGTGCTATAGTCGTGCCTTCCGAGGGGCGTTACATCTGATTGGGAGCGGCCGGCAATGCTCCTCATGCCACATGGAGGTAACGCAATGCGTTCGTACGGACGACTTTTCACGAACGGGCACTTCGACGGTCGTCGCTCGACGCGTCGAATCTCCCCCCGTGTTCTCCTGGCCGGGATCTTCGTCCTCGCCCTTTCGCTCGGCGCCTGTTCCAACGACCAGCGACCGATGGACGAGCCCACGACCCAGCTCGAGCTCCAGGATGCGTCGATGCCGGAGGTGGTCTTCGAAGGCGAGTCCGCCACCATCTCCGCTTGGGGTCAGCAGAACAGCGCCGCCTTCTCCCGGCTCGAAGCCGAGGTGGTGAGCTGGCCGAGCAACGTCCCCGGCAAGATCGAGATCCGCGCGATCGGGGAAACCGACACCGACATGAACGGTGTCGATTTCCAGGGACAGGTTCAGCTTCCGCCGCTGCGGGCGGGCGACTATGACGTGCATCTGACGGGCTCCGACACCGTCCGCACGCTGACGGTGCTGCCGGGGCAGGGTTGGGTCCGCTACCGGTCCTTCGACGATCCGATGCGGCCCGACGTGGCGCTCCTCATCGAAGCGGACGGCATGGCGATCGCGCACCGCACGGATGGGGGACATGTGGTCCGCACCGTGCTGAGCGAGGAGCAACGCGCGGCCGTGCGGAGCTGGTTCGAGCAGGCCGCGTTCTTCGATTTGGGCGAGATGTATCTGTCGGATCATCCCGTGCGGATGCGCCGGGTCGATATCCAGCTCATGAACGACCTCGGTCACCATCGGGTCGCGGCACAGGATGACTTGATGCCGCCGGCGCTCGCCGAGCTCGTCGCCCGGCTCGATCGTCTGGTCGGCGCCATCCTCGAATCGGGAACCGACCGCGCACCCGTCATCGCGCGACTCGAGGCCGATCCCGTGGAAGGTGACCCGGGCAGCGCGCGCGCGCTCACGCTCACCCTCACCAACGTCACCGATCAGGCGGTGACGCTGCACTTCAACACGTCCCAGAAGTACGACATCACGCTCTTCGGAACGGGCCGTGACGGTAACGGGATGCCGGGAGACGGCGATTCCGACCACGACGGCGGCCCCATGCACGACGACGATCCGAATCTTCCTCCGGAGGTGATGCTCTGGAACTGGGCGCACGGTCGCGGATTCACGGACGCCCTCGAAGAGTTGACGCTGCGTCCCGGGGCCTCCGAAATCTTCCACGAACGGTGGCCGGGGCTGGACAATCAAGGAAACGTGGTTCCGCCAGGCGTCTATGTCCTGAAGGCCACGATCATGAGCACCGATCCGCGGGTCAGCCCGGCCGTCACGCGCATGATCGTGCGGGGACGGGTGCCGGACCGGATGTCGCTCGTCGGGACGCTTTCGGTGAATCCGGCGACCGCGCCTCCGGGGACGGAGCGCCACATCGAGCTCGCCATCACGAACCTCAACGAGGTCGATCTCTCGAGCACGTTCCCGACGACGCAGCGCTTCGACCTCGCTCTGGTCGGGCGCACCGGACTGGGGAACGGCACGGATCTCCCGCCGGATGGCGACACCGACATTCGCGGATTGATCTGGAAGTGGTCCGAGGGACAGGCGTTCGATCAGGTCGAAGAGAACGTCACCTGGGCGGCCGGAACGACGCGCGTGTATGAAGCGACGTGGAACGGTTTCGGCCGGGACAACCAGCCGTTGGGAGCAGGGGTCTACGAGCTCACGGGTTGGATCACGGGGCGACCGGGAGCCGCGGTCCGTCCGGTCACGGTGGTCGTGAGCCGGCAGTAGCCCGTTCCGAGTTTCGAACGTCCCCGTGGTAGGCTCGGGACGTCGGGGTGCGAGGAAAGGCCGGTCGAGGCATATGAGCTCCGTGATGCCGCGGCTTCTCACTCTGATCTGGATGTCGTGGCCGGCGCTCCCGATTCTCGGCGTCGGCTGCGAGAGCTCCGAAACGAAGCCGCCAGAGACGCACGCTCTGTCCGGCACTTGGTCCGGGGAGGCGTTCGACTTCTCGGACGTTCCCGAGGACACCTCCGCATACGTGAAGTTCGAGATTCGAATCGAAGACGGGGATCTCGTTTCGGAGTGGTCGTACCCGTACCATCGCATCATCCCGGCGACCTGGGATGGGGACACGCTCTCCATGGCGCGCACGGAACGCGAGGTCTTTACCGACTTCCGGGGCGGTCTCCGCTCGGAAAATCGACTCGAGGGCGGCTGGATCGTGCGGTCTCCGGTTGGAGATGGAGGCACGCTCCCCATCGTGGGACGTTGGTACGCCGACCGCTGAGCCGCAAGTCGAAGAGAACCCGTTCAACAGCACGATCGTCAGGCGGAGCTCCGACCACGCGAGCTACTGGCAGGTTCGTTCGAGCTGCTCCAGCTTGTCGACCGGGCCGAATCCCAACAGCGTGTCCCCGGGACCGAGCCGCGCGTCCGAGCTGGGATTGGGAAGGAACGTACCGTCCGCGCGCCGGATCGCGAGCACCGTCGTCTGAAAGTCGGGACGAATCTGGATCTCCGCGAGCGTGCGATTCTCGACCGACGCTCCTTCCTTCACGGAGATCTCCCGAATGTCATAGCCGGACAGGCCCCGGATGTGGGTGTCGAAGAACTCGATCACGGAAGGCCGATAGGCCGCGGCCACCAGGCGGTCCCCTGCGAACACGTACGGCGTGACGACTTGCGCGGCGCCGGCGCGCCGGAGCTTGGGCTCGCTCGCCTGATCCTCCGCGCGAGCGACGATGTTGAGATCGGGACGCATCGATCGCGCCGACAGCGTGATGAAGACGTTCTCCGCATCGTCGGAGGCACACGCGATCAGCGCCTGCGCCCGCGCGATTCCCGCCTCCTCGAGGACCTCGTTGTCGTGCGCGTTGCCGACGATGGCAGCGGCACCGTCCGCGAACAGGCTCTCGACCTTTTCCGGAATCTGATCGATGACCACGAACGGGATCCCGCGCGCCTCCAGCACGGTCACGACCTGGCGCCCGGTTCGCCCGTAGCCGCAGACGATGCAGTGCTGATCGAGCTTGGCGATTCGCTTGTTCAATCGGCGCCTCCTCAAGAAGAACGTGAACGTCCCGTCGAGAAAGAATGCACCCACCACGGAGGCCGCGTAGGCGAGCATTCCGACGCCCGCCACGATGAGGAGTGTGGTGAAGATGCGCCCCACTTCGCTGAGCGGTCGCACTTCGCCGTACCCCACCGTGGTCAGGGTGATGACGGTCATGTAGAGCGCATCGACGACGTCCCAATGCTCGATCAGGACGTACCCGAGGGTACCGATCGTGACGATGATCCAGGTGCCCAGGATGATCGAGACGATCCTACGGACTCCGGGGGGCCACGCGTTGCGGTTGTGGCGGTCACGGCCGGACCGATGCTTGGGAGCTACGACGTCTCCCACCCGCCGCCGATGTTTCCTGCTGGGGATCAACCGCCCTCCGGCCGTTCTATCGGTCGCTCTTTTGTCCGACGAACCAGTCCGCCCGCTCTTCAAAGAGAACATTGAACGTCGTGAACGATCCGTAGATCTGCGCGAGGTACTTCTGCAGCTCCAGGCGGTCCTCGTCGTCGAGCTTCGGATGGTTGTTGATCTTCTGCTCCAGCACGCGCAGCCGTTCCCGCGCGAGGACGACCTTGCGGAAGAAGGACTCCAGGGGAATCGACTTCTCCTGCCCGCTGGTCGGCTTGAGGATCATCTCGCCCGCTTTCCACCGTCCGGACATCGGTGTCTGCGGATTGGGGGCCCAGCCGATATCGACGAGATCGTGCAGCAGACTCTTGCGCACGGCCTCCGCGACCTGGCGGACCGCTTCCGGGTGGAGCTGCGCCAGCCCGGGCGCTCCCGGGTGTGCGGGCGTCCCGGACTGACCGGGTGTTCCTGTGAAGTCCATCGATGCACCTTCCTGTCTGTCGGCCGATTCCCGTTGCTGGCCCGTCGTTCCGGGGCGCAACGCCTCCGATCCCATCCCATGGCTGGACAAAGGTAGGGACGTGCCCGAAGAGCGGTCAAGTCCGGGGCTCTTGTGACACACGGAAGGGGCGTGCAAAGATCGGCGCGCGGGACCGATGGAGGGCGATCGGGAACCGATGCCGGGGGGTGGGGATCCTACCGTTTGGATCCGACGGCGCCCAGCGATGAACCCACGACGAGACGACCCGACTGCGGAACCAGAGGCGATGACGCAACCACCGAACCCCGTTCCATCCCGGCCCCGCCAGGCTCACCACCCTTCGTGGCGTGGCGGCATGCAGCGTCTGTGGAGTGGACCCTTCGCTGCGGTCGGGTTGGTTCCGGGCCTCATTCTCTCGGTGTTCTTTCCCAACAGCGGACTTGCGGGCGAGGCAACGGCGTTGTTCTCGACCGCCGAGCCGGGCATCGCGGCGGAGACAGCACCGACCGCTGGGCTGGGCGGGTTGGCGGCGTCCGCGACGACTCCCGGGACCGGCGAGTCGTTGGGATCCGAACGGACACTGGAAATGGGCCAGTCGTCGGGGGCGGCAATGACCACGGGATCAGGAGACTCCGTGGGAGCCGATCCGGTCCGGGTGTTGGAAGACGGGACGGGTTCAGTACCGGCACCGACCGCCGGAGATTCTTTGGATCCGACGCCTTTCCGCATGAGCGGCGGGGATCGCCCACCGTCCTCCTCACCGGAACGACCCCTGATCGGCCTTCCGATCGACTTGCCGCAGACGGCCGGGGTGAAGGATCCGATCTTCTCCATCCTGGTCGGACTCGTCGAAGCGAACATCTACGGGACCCTGACCCGGGACCGTCTCAAGATGCAGCTCGAGCGAAGGCACCAGAAGAGCCATCTGCCCTACGACTCTGTGCGCGAGGTGACCCGGCTTCCGAAAGGGGACGGTCGCCCCACCGAGGAAATCACGGTGCACTTCGACGGCCGGCTCAAGCTCCCCATCCCGTACAGCATCCTGGGATACAACCCGGGCAGCTTCCGCGCCAGCGAGCGGTGCGTCTTCCGTGAATGGGATCTGGGAACGGTCACCTTGCAGCACGCCCGGAAGGTCGACGACCGTGTCGAAACCGTGCCCGTGGTGCTGGAGAACGTCCACCTCTTCGGGCTCGACGAGGGGGAGGTGTCGCTCGACATCGACGGCTGGTTGGATCGAATGATGGGTGGGAATCTCGACGACACCGACATCGTCGGCCTCATGCTCTGCCGCTATCAGGGAAAGTGGATGGGGGTGGCGATGGGATACAACAAAGACCATCGCGGTCGGTCCGGAGCGTTGGATTTCGGCGAGGACAAGGTCGTGTTTCCGTCCCCGGACGAGATCAAAACGGTCGGACGGACGATGCGCAGCCGCGTCGAAGGGTTCCTCACTGCTGTTCGCGCACCATCCGCCGACCGGTCCTGATATCGCGCACTCGATCCGAACCGCGGATCATCCGCCGATCGGATCCAGTCTCTGTTCGGCAACCACGGTTTCATTCCCGGCTATGACGTCGACGGTGGCGACGCTCTCCACGAAACCGAGCATCGTAACCACGAGACGGTACTCTCCTGCCGGAATTCCCATCACCCGGAACGCACCGGTGGTCGTCGTCGCCGTACCGGCCACTTCGGTCGGGCCGTCATAGAGCGTGATCGCCGCCCCGGCCAACGGCAGGTCGTCGATCTCGGTCTCCGTGCCCAGAGTCGTGAAGACCATTCCGGACACCGTTCCTGTCGAGGTCAGGTTCGCCACGTGCAGGGTGGGGCGGAACTGGAATTCTCGAATGTCATCCACGTGATTGGGCGATGCCGGAATCGGGTGGAACGAGTTGCTGACGTCGAAGTCGAGAAGCAGATCGGTCGTAAGATCCGACACCACCAGGATGTTCGGCGTCGGAAACACCTTGATCCCGGTCCGATCCCCACTCGGGATCTCGAGATCGAAGCTCCGTCCGTCGACCAGCGTCACGCCCGCATCACTGACATGGAGCCGCAGCTGATCGATCTCCCCGACCGGCACCTCGGCCGCCGCGATCTCCTCGGTCACACCGTTCTGGAGGTCGAGAAGGTTCACCACGCGGGTGTGGTCGTCGATCGTGATCCAACCGCCGGCGTCCGCAGCGGCATCGAGATGCACACTGACGCTGTCGATCCGTACCATCGCCGTATCGACCAACGAAAACGGAAACGGCGCGTCGGAGAGCGCGATGCGCACCGAGCCGGACTCGGAGCCGGGCTGCGTCGTGTCGTCGTCACTCCCGCAGGCGCCGAGTCCCAGCGCGGCGATCATCATCACGGGAAATGCGAGGAGCCCCATCCATCGATGTCCGCGTCGTCTTTTGTTTGCGTTCGTCATTGCGAGACCTCCTGGTTGCTGCGCGGCGATGGTGTCGTTGCCTGGCGGTCGTGTCCGTCCGGAGGGTAACCTTCAGTCGAGGGGGCAACCCGCGGTTCGGGGACGTTGGACTCGGTCAGAAGCGGAGTCCCAGAGCCACCGACGTCTCGGTATTGTCGGCGAGACGCCCCTTCAGCTGCATGAACGGACGCACGGATCCGTGCTTCGCACCCACGCCGCCGAACAGGTTCACGCCGAGGTCGGTGTTGCTGTTGTCGCTCAGCGGAGTCGGCCGATCGACGTTGGTGTGGATGACGGCCAGTCCGGATCCGGCCCAGATCGCCGGTCCGTCGGAATGCCGGTTGAAGTCGTAGTGGAGGTCGCCGTTCACCGTGAGATAGTCGTATCCGTCGGTGAGCACCCACTCGAGATTGGGGTTGAAGTCCCACGAGTGACCGACGTCGGCCACGAATCCGCCTCCCACGAAGCCTTCCTCGGCGTCCGAGTAGTATCCGCCTCGCAATTCGAGGCCGGTGTGCGCCCGGGCGTTGCCCGCGGCGAAGAGCGCGATCGAGCACGCTGCCGTCGTCGCTACCGCGCGGCGGTGCTGCCGGACGAATCGAGTGAGCTTGTGTCCTCTGGTCAACGATTGCGGTCGCATGGTGGCTCCTTTCCTCTGGTCTCTGCTGCGCATCTGTCGTCTTCGTGGTCTCCGCCCCGTTTGCACACCCGATTCTCGAGGCCCTCGAGAGCCGGGACGTGCGCCGGGACGGAGCGTCACGTCGCGTTCGTAGGGATCCGTGAAAGATCCTTGCCAACGTCGCGGGTCTGATGCGGCTCGCTCTGCCAAATCGTTGTTCGTCGATAGCTTGGAAGAATGCGGGGACAAGCGGACACGAACGGTCATGCGGGCCGCCCAAGAGAGGTTTTGTAAGGTTGGCCGCGGGTTGGAAGAAACGCGCCGGGTCAGACGGAGGCGCGACCGAAATGGAAGAACTGCAGGATGGCAGCCTCGGCGCGTGCATCGGCGACCGCGCGATGGAAGTCGAGATCGAGGGTAAGCCCCATCTTCTGGAGCGTCCGTTCGACGGTGACGCCGGATGTGTCGTGATGATGCTCGGCCAACCACACCATCGCCAGCGCCCGGATGTCGAGCGCGGTGCCTACGAAATGCTTGCGGAACTCGATGCCGAACGCGTCGAACTCTTTGCGGAGCAGTGGAACGTCGTAGTAGGCGCCGAAGACGGCGAGCGTGAGCTTGTTGCGCGGACCGCACCAGTGGACGAAGCGTTCGGCCACGTGATCGAACGTCTCCTTGTCGGCGACCATCTCGGGGGTAATCCCGGTGAACTCGGTGATGTGGGGGAAGATCGCAAAGTCGCGCGGTCGGACCAGCTCTGAAAAGACACCCGTCACTTCCAGGGTCTGACGATCGAGACGCACGGCGCCGACATCGATGATGTTGCTGCGCTCGATAGTGTTCGTGTCCCGTTCGGGGCAGGTCGCCTCGAGGTCGAGCACGACGATGTCGGTCGAGTACCTCACCTCGATCTCCTAGGCCTCATCTTTCTCGACGCGGTCGCGCGATCGGCTCGCATGACGTCTGGTGCTCGCGTTTCGACATCGCCTCGATTGCCCACCATCCGGTCGGGACACGGAGCACCCGCGAGGGCTCCGGTCGTCTCTCACCCCCGCCGAGGGAGGTTCTCCAAGTCGCCACGATACCGCACTTCGTCGAGGAAGACCCCCGTCGCGATTTCCTCACTCTGCCAGCCACCGTCCAGCGCGAACCCCGCGCGTTCGTAGAAGCGCCGGGCACGGGTATTGGCCTCCAGAACCCAAAGATCCACCCAACGCACCCCTCGCGTATCGGCCTCGCGGAGAACCGACTGCAAGAGCGCGCGTCCGACACCGCGATCCCACCAATCCTGGATCACGTAAAGGGTGCGCAGCTCCGCGCCCGGGTCGGTGTTTGCCACGTCCGTACCAGCCGCACGATCCGGATTCCCCGGTTCCGCCGGCGGCGGCAGCGATCCGGCAGAAGTCGGATCCTCGATGGGCGGAGACGGCGGCCACGGCCGTAAGGTCAGTGACGCGAAGCCGATGAGCCCCCGATCCTCGCTGCGGGCCACGCGGACGATCGAGCCGCGTTCCGGGTCCGGCCGCAACAACAGGGTCGACCACATCCGGAGTCGGGGCTCGGTCCGGAGTCCGGCCAGGAACGCGGGATCGACCAGACCGGCATAGGCTTCCCGCCACGTCCGGACATGTACGTCGGCCATCTCCTCGGCGTCCGCCGGCTCCGCCGTTTCCACCGTGAACTGCATCGAACCTCCCCGCAGGGTGCGCTTTGATCGCACCCGAACGGCCCTTATCATAGGCCCTTCCGGGTCGCTCCGTCGGGAACCGATGGCGCCCCGGGGAACTGGACCCATCAAAGGGAAGGCTTCGATGCTGGAAGAACTGATGACTTCGTCCACCGCCCGGACCATGGAACGCGACGAAACCTTCGCGTCTCGCCATATCGGTCCCCGCGAGAGCGAGATCCGCGACATGCTCGCCGCCCTCGGCTACGACCACCTCGATGCGCTGATCGGGCGCACGGTGCCGGGCGACATCCGGATGGCCCGACCGCTGCAGCTGGACGGCCCCCGCACGGAGGCCGAGGTCCTGCAGGAGCTGCGGGAGATGGCCCGCGAGAATCACGCGTTCCGCTCATTCATCGGATGCGGATACTACAACTGCTTCACGCCGCCGGTGATCCAGCGCAACGTGTTGGAGAATCCCGGCTGGTACACGCAGTACACGCCCTACCAAGCCGAGATCTCGCAGGGTCGCCTGGAGGCGTTGCTCAATTTCCAAACCATGGTGACGGATCTGACGGGGCTGCCCCTCGCCAATTCGTCCCTGCTGGACGAGGCGACCGCGGCCGCCGAGGCCATGGCGATGTGCCGCAACGCCTCGTCGTGCAAGTCGAATCGCTTTTTCGTGGCGGACGACGTCCACCCGCAGACTCTCGCGGTGATTCGGACCCGGGCGGTGCCCCAGGGCATCGAGGTGGTGGTCGCCTCGCCCGAGCAGGCGGCCCAGGAGCTGGCGGCCGGAGCGGGAGACGGATGCTTCTTCGGGGTGCTCCTGCAGTACCCGACTACGGATGGTCGAGTCGTCGACTACACCGAGATCATCGCCCGCGCCCACGAGTCCGGGGCCCTGGTGGTGATGGCGACGGATCTGCTGGCGCTCACCTGCCTGCGCCCGCCGGGAGAGTTCGGGGCCGACATCGCGGTCGGATCCGCCCAGCGCTTCGGGGTCCCCATGGGCTACGGCGGACCGCACGCCGCGTTCCTCTCGACCCGCGAGGAGCACAAGCGCCTGATCCCGGGACGGATCATCGGCGTTTCCAAGGACACGCGCGGTCGGAACGCACTGCGCCTCGCGCTCCAGACCCGCGAGCAGCACATCCGCCGGGACAAGGCGACCTCCAACATCTGCACGGCGCAGGTTCTCCTCGCGATCATGGCCAGCATGTACGCGGTCTACCACGGACCGGACGGACTCAAGCGCATCGCCCGCCGCACCCACGCCCTCACCCGCGTCTTCGCCGAAGGGTTGCAGCGTCTGGGTTACCGGCGGGGAGCGGACGTCTACTTCGACACGCTGCGGATCCCGCTGAAGGGCAAGAGCGCTCAGTCGTTGGTGGAAGAGGCGGCCGCTCGTGGCTTCAACCTTCGTCCATATCGCGACGATGTCGTGTGCGTGTCCTTCGACGAGACGACGACGGTCCAGGATCTCGACCGGCTCTTCGCGGTGTTCGCGGATGGTGACGAAGTTCCCTTCACGGCCACCGGACTAGTGGAAGAGCACGCCGAAGCCGCGGCTCATTCCGGTATCTTCGGCGCTTTCACGCGGACGAGCGACTTCCTCACCCACCCCGTGTTCCACCAGTACCGGTCCGAACACGAGATGCTGCGCTATCTCCATCGGCTCCAGCATCGCGATCTCTCGCTCACGACGTCGATGATCCCGCTGGGATCGTGCACGATGAAGCTCAACGCCACCGTGGAGATGCTGCCGGTGACCTGGCCGGAGTGGGGGCAGCTCCACCCGTTCGCACCGCGCGAGCAGGCGCAAGGCTACCGCAAGCTCTTCGAGCAGCTGGAACATTGGCTCGCAGAGATCACCGGGTTCGCCGCGACGTCGCTCCAGCCCAACTCCGGCGCGCAGGGCGAATACTCGGGCTTGCTACTCATCCGCTCCTACCTGGAGAACGAGGGACAGGGTCACCGAGACGTCTGTCTGATCCCCGATTCCGCGCACGGGACGAATCCCGCATCGGCGGTGATGGCCGGCTACCGGGTCGTCGCCGTGAAGTGCGACAAGCTGGGCAACATCGATCTGACCGATCTGCGGAGCAAGGCCGAGCAGCACCAAGAAAAGCTGGCCGCGTTCATGGTGACGTATCCGTCGACGTACGGAGTGTTCGAGGAAACGATCCGCGAGGTCTGCAAGATCATCCACGACCACGGCGGACAGGTGTACATGGACGGCGCCAACATGAACGCCCAGGTCGGACTCTGTCGGCCCGGCGATATCGGGGCGGATGTCTGCCACCTCAATCTGCACAAGACGTTCTGCATCCCCCACGGTGGCGGCGGACCGGGAATGGGACCGATCTGCTGCGCTCCCCACCTCGCGCCGTTCCTGCCGGGGCACCCGGTGGTCGACTTCGGACGCGAGCACCCGAACGGACCGGTCTCGGCCGCTCCCTACGGCAGCCCGTCCATCCTCCTCATCTCCTGGGCCTACATTCGCTTGCTGGGCGCCGCCGGACTCACCGAGGCGACCAAGGTGGCCATCCTCAACGCGAACTACATGGCCAAGCGGCTGGAAGCGGCCTATCCGATCGTCTACAAGGGAAAGAACGGGCACGTCGGCCACGAGTTCATCATGGACGTGCGCCCCTTCAAGGCCACGGCCGACGTCGGGGTCGACGACTTCGCGAAGCGGCTCATGGACTATGGCTTTCACTCACCCACGATGTCCTTCCCGGTCGCCGGGACGTTGATGGTGGAGCCCACGGAGAGCGAGTCCAAGGCCGAGCTCGATCGCTTCTGTGACGCGATGCTAACAATCCGTCAGGAGGTCACGGACATCGAACAGGGCCGGCTCGATCGCGCGGACAATCCTCTGCGTAACGCGCCTCATACAGCGTTCGACGTCACGGCGACCGAATGGCCCCACACCTACTCGCGCGAGCAGGCGGTCTATCCGCTGGACTATCTGCGCGAGCACAAGTACTGGCCTCCGGTGAACCGGGTCGACAACGCCTTCGGGGATCGCAACCTGATGTGCACCTGCCCG
>JAGQHR010000059.1 GCA_020431745.1 Candidatus Eiseniibacteriota bacterium | reverse complement strand
CACCTCGGGCCGTTCGCGCAGCCACGCCTCCAACTCCCCGGCCGCCGCTCCGGTGACGTCGACATCGGTTCCCAGAGGCAGCGCGAGATCGACCGTGAGTGTGCCCGCGGAGACCTCCGGCAGCAGCTCGCGCGGGCGTTCCCACAGCACGAGCACGCTGGCGCCCAGCAACACCGCGGTGGCGAGAAGGGTCAGGCCGGAGCGACGCACGCACGCGCGCAGTCCCCGGTGATAGGGACGGTAGAGCGGCATCGGCACGCGCATCGAAACCGGACCGTCCCAACGCGAGGCCAACATCGGCAGCAGGGTGAGCGCCGTCAAGAGGCTCGAACCGAGCGAGGCGGAAACGGCGACGGCCTGATCGCGGAAGAGCGCGCCCAGGGGGCCGGGAACCCAGGCCAGGGGAACGAACACCGCGCAGGTGGTGAGGATCGACGCCAGCATCGGCAGCGAGATCTCGCGCGCCCCTTCCGCGGCCGCGCGCGCCGGCGGTAACCCCAACGTGCGCAGCCGGTGGATGTTCTCGAGGCAGAGGATACCGCTGTCGACCAGCATCCCGATCCCGAGAGCGATCCCTCCCAGCGACATCAGGTTGAGCGAGACGCCGGCGATCTCGAAGAGCGTGAAGCTCGCGATCACCGAAACGGGCAGCGCGGTCAGCAACAACGTCGCCGAGCGCCACTCCCGCAGAAACAGGCGGAGGACGATGAAGGCGAGGAGCCCGCCGATCCACGCGGATTGCCAAACTCCGCCGATCGCGCGTTCCACGAACGGGGACGGATCCTCCACGATCGACGCTTGGAACTCCGGCTGCTCGCGGTGGAGCTCGGCGAGCAGCGCGCGGACCTTGCGCGCGGTCTGGACCAGATTGGCATCCGACTCGGGGTGGATCGCGATCCCCACCGCCGGCGACCCGTCCAGTCGGCTGAAGCCGTCCCGCGGCGCCCAGGTCTCCTCGACCTTGGCCAGATCGCGCACGTGCACGGGGCGATCCCCGTTCCGTCGCACCACCACGTCTCCCACGTCCGAGGCGCCGTTCAATCCGGTCTCGATCGCCACCGCGTACCGCGTGCCGCGCCTCGTGAGCACGCCACCGGCCGCCGCTCCGTTGGCCGCGGACAACGCGGACTCCATCTCTGCCGCGGTCACTCCCGCGAGCCGCATCCGCACCGGATCGGGCGCGATCCGCACTTCCCTCCGCGGGGCTCCCAGGATCTCGGCGCGCGCCACTCCCTTGACCTGCTCCAGCCGGGGACGCAGCACGCTGCTCGCCCAATCGGAGGCCGCGGCGAGATCGGCGGCTCCCAACGCCAGCACCATCGTCGCCTTGTCGCTTCCTCCCGCCGAGACGCGTGCCCGCTCGACACCTTCGGGAAGGCTCCAGGAGAGCGCGTCCAGGCGCTCGCGGATCGTGAGTGCGGTCAGCTCCGGATCGAGCCCCGGATGGAGCTGCACCCGAATGGAGACACCCCCGGGGACGACTTCGCTGCGCATTCCGCGCACGCCGCGCACGGGCGCGATCGCCTCTTCGGCCGGTCGCGCCACCGCTTCCTCGACTTCGGAGACCGCGGCATCGGGATACGCGATCCAGACGGTGACCGACTCGGTGCGGAGCTCCGGCAGAAGCTCCACGTCCAACCGCGAAAGGGAAACCGCACCGAGGAGCATGGCCGCGAGGGTGAGCATGATCGTGCCGACGGGGCGCCGCACGGCGAGGGTGGAGATGTGCACTACTCCTCCGTCACCCGCACCGGCGCGCCGTGGGCCAAGGTCAGATGTCCGCTCACGAGCACGGTGTCCCCGTCCGCGACGCCGGAGAGGACTTCGACCTCGTCATCGGTTTCCACCCCCGTCTCGACGTAGCTCCACTCGGCCCGCCCGTCGCGAACCCGGAAGACGAGGGTGCGGTGATCCCGCTCCAACACGGCCTCGCGCGGCACCGCGATTCGGTGCTCGAGCAAGCCCGCCGCGAGCGCGACCTCCGCGTACATCCCGGGCCGGATCCGCCCTCCGGGGTTGGCCAGCTCGAGATAGGCGACGCCGGTGCCGCGTGAGGGATCGATTTCGGGGCCTAGCGCGGCGATGCGCCCCGTGAACGCCTCGCCGGCGAGCGCGGGAAAACGCACGTCCGCGGACGCTCCCGGACGGAGGCGGCCGAAGTCGGCTTCCAGCACCTCGACCGGCAGGCGAATCGGATCGGAGGAGACCAACGTCACCAGCGGGGACCCGGCCTGCACCCGTTCCCCCGGCGCGACCTCGACCGAGACGACCTCGCCCGAGAACGGCGCGCGCAGGACGGCGCCTTCGAGATCGAGGCGGGCGCGTTCGACGCGCTGTTCGGCCTCGGTCAGACCGACCCGGTCGGCGACTCGCGAGTGCCGCTGTGCCGAGTCATCCGGATCGGCGAAGACCTGGGCCTGGAACTCGAGCTCGGCGCGCCCCCGGGCTGCTTCCGCCTCGCGCAGCGCGAGCTCGAAAGGGACCGGATCGAGCTCGACCAGGACATCCCCTTTCGCGACCGACTGACCCGGCTTCACGGCGACCGTACGGACCCGCTCGCCGACGCGGGAGGACAGAGCGGCACGCTGGACCGCGACGGCCCGTCCGGTGCCGTGCACCGCCAGCACGAGCGGCCCCTCATGCACCACCACTCCACCCACGGGCAACGGGGCCACTCTGGCCGCCGCACCGGAGTCGTCGCCGCCGTCCGCAGCGGAGGCCGGCGTATCGCTCTCGCGACCGCGTTGATCCGTCTCCGAAGCGTCGCTCGATCCGGGCTGCATCCACCCGGCGCGCAGGACGAGGACGAAGAGGGCACCCAACAGAACGGACAGGACGGACGCTGCTCGGTTTCTCGTATGCATGGAGGCGGGAATGACAAGGGTCGTGCCGCATCCCCGCGCCACTACTCCCGCACGGCCCGCGAATAACGCAACCTATTGAAAATAAGAGTTTTACCAGGATCGAACCGTGTACAGGAGGCCGGCGCGTGACACGCCGCACGCGGTGCCGGGTCCCCGGGCGGGGCACCGCATTTGGGGAGAGCCCCGTCCGCACCGGACACGAAAACGGCCGGTCGAAGCGCTTCGACCGGCCGTGCTCGGCCTCGGTTCGTGTTCGGTCAGCGACCGATCACTTCGGGGTCGGGTGGGCGATCTTCTCGACGGCAGTCTTGTAGTCGAACCCCTTGTGGGTCGGATTCTTCTCGTTGTGACACTTCGTGCAGGTGGCTTCGGTCGGGATAATCAACCCGGCTGCCACCGCGGCGTCCTTGTCTTCCATCACCTTCTTGCTCTTGTAGTCCGCTCCGGCTCCGTGGCAGCTCTCGCAGCCGACGCCATCCTCGACCTTGTACTTGGCTCCCAAGAGCTCCGCCTTCACCCCGTGCGCCGTGACGTGGCACTGCAGGCACTGATCCGCCTTCTGGGGATCGCCTTCGACGCCGGCCTTCTTCGCGACTTCCTTGGCCTCGTCGGACGCGAGGAGCTCATAGGCCTTCGCGTGCGGACTCGCCAACCACTTTCCGTACTGATCGCCGCTCTTCTCCGTCTTGTGGCAGAGCTTGCAACCATCGACTCCGATATACTGGTGCGCGTCCGCCTTCGCGGCAGCACCTTCCTTGGTTTCCTCCGCCGCGCTCATCCCGATCGCGACCGACAGTCCCAGGGCGATGACGGCCGCCCACCCGACGCTGATCCGCATGTTCGCTTCTCCTTCGTTCAAACCCACCTGATGACACCGAGGCTTGCAGGAACCTCGCTGGTATGTAACATACTCCCGCCCGGCATGGTTGCGTTTAGTTATTCGCCAGGGTTCCGGGTTGGGATTCCCCTTATTTGTTCTTCTTCTAATAGGCCGAAAATGCAGTGGTTCCACTCAAAGGAGTGGCTTTGCGTTAGCCGGACGACCTGGGCAGGGATTTCCGGGGCGTCTCTCAGAAAGGATGGATGACCATGACCCGAAAGCTCTGGGCGCTGGGGGTCCTGCTTCTTACCCCGGCATGGCTCACCGGGTGCGGCGATGAAGAAAAAGTGATCGTCGAGCCCGAGGCAGCGATTCAAATCTCCGCGACCGTCGACAACTCGACGATCGACAGCGGAGGCAAAGTCACCGTCACCGCAGCGGTCGAAGGACAGCGCGAGGGCTTGACCTACTCGTGGGTTTCCGAGGACGGTCGGTTCGCTCGGGCCACCTCCGCCAGCACCGACTGGTACGCACCGGACGATCCTGGCCTCTACAGCCTCTCCTGCATCGTGACGGACGGCATCGACGTCGGCATCGCCACGGTCATGGTCGGGGTTGACACCTACGTGCCAACCGAAACGCCCGCCTATGTCGGCTCCAGCGCCTGCGCGGTGTGCCACAACGGCGGATCCGGGGGCAATCAGTTCGCCACCTGGTCGACGACTGTCCACGCCCACGCGATCGAGGCCCTCAACGGCATCGGTCAGGGCAACAACACCGCCTGCGTCGGCTGCCATACCGTCGGGACCATGGGTCTCAATGCCGACGCCGCTTTGAACAACGGCGGCTATGACGAAACCGCGGTGCCGCGCCTGCAGGGCGTGCAGTGCGAGAACTGCCACGGTCCGGGCAGCGAGCACCCGAGCGTCGACTTCGGTTCGGTGCAGGTTTCGATGGACGCGGCCGTCTGCGGCGGCTGTCACACCGACGAGCACCATCCGACCTACGACGAGTGGCAGGAGTCGGCGCACTCCGGCTTCGTGGAGAGCCCGGCCGGACGTGCCTCCTGCGCGAAGTGCCACAACGGCTACTATTCGGCGGAGTTCCTCAACGACCCCGAAGGATTCCAGAGTCCCTCGGAGGATCCGACGGAGATGCTCGCCGTGACCTGCGCGGTCTGCCACGACCCGCATGGAAACGACAATCCGAGCAACCTGCGCGACGCCTCGGTCACCGACCGGGTGCTTCCGAACGCGGTCCTGGTCGAGAAGGCGGGCGCGGGCCGGCTCTGCATGTCGTGCCACAACGGCCGGCGCACCGAGACCGATGTCGACGGCATGATCGAGAACGGCTCGGGTCACTTCGGTCCGCACCACTCGATCCAGGGCGACATGCTGGCGGGCGTCAACGCCTACGAGAAGATCAACGAGGCCTTCGAGTTCACGTCCAGCAAGCACATCCTGGTCCAGGATGCGTGCGTGACCTGCCACACCCATGCGCACGAGGGCGACATTCCGAACGGCATCGCGAACTTCACCGGACACACCTTCGAGCCTACGGTCGAAGCGTGTGCCGGCTGCCACGGGCAGCTCACGAGCTTCCGGGACGTCATCGCCAAGCAGGACTTCGACGGCAACGGCCAGATCGAAGGCGTGCAGGACGAGATCGACGGACTGCTCGCGAACCTCGAGCAGACGATCATCGACGCGAGCGTCGCGGATTCGTCGCGGGCGGCCCTGGAAGCCAATTTCGAGGGCACCATGGGCTCCGCGGCGTATACCACGAAGGATCAGCGGAAGGCGGCGTACAACTGGGCCTACGTGTCGTTCGATCACTCGCACGGAGTGCACAACGCCAACTATGCGGTCCAGCTCCTCCAGCAGAGCATTCTCTTCCTCAATCCGGGAGCGCTCCCGGCCCGCGCCTACGTCCTGCAGTCGGACGAGTGAGTGATGGACGGGAGTTCGGGAGGGATCCCGGACTCCCGCACTTCGAAAGGGGGCGACGTCGATGCCTGCGGTATCCAGTCAGAAACACCTTCGACCCGGCTCGGTGAGGACGGCGATCGTCGGGATCGCTCTGTTCCTGCTCGGTGCCGGCAGCGCGGCGGCCGTCCAGCCACCGGAAGGAACCGAATGGTCGGTGCGCTTGCGCACCTCGGCCTACGCGTTCCAAAGCTACGACCAGGGAGCGGAGCTCGACCGCCTCGGCGGCTATCAGCACTTCGACGGATACTTGGGGGGGCTCGCCCATGGCAAGCTCGCCTTCCGGGTCGGGGGGCGCTTCGCCGACGATCTCTACCTGAAGGAGCGCGTCCACCAGCGCGAGCGGCTTCACGTCGGCTTCGCGGAAGGACGGCTCGGCGCGGCTTCCCGCGTTCGTCTCGGTCGCCAGTTCATGCAGGAAGGTCCGAACAGCCTGCGTCTCGACGGACTGTGGTTCGACCTCCGTCCGATGCGACGGTGGCAGCTTCACGGGTGGGCGGGCGCCCAGAGCCCGGCCTCCCTCGCGTACGAGGCGGGCAGCCTGGGTGACGACGCCGCACTCGGCGTGCGGATCACAGGCCAGCCGGTCTCGCTGATGCGGGTCGCGCTCTCCTGGGCCTATCGCGAAGACGGCGGCGCCGTCGCGGCGCGTCCGCTCGGCCTGGAGCTCAACACCCATCCGATGCCGTGCCTGCGGGCGATCGCCCAGGGCTCCTACGACCTGTCCGAGGAGATGTGGGATCGGGTGACCGCCCAGGGTCAGATCCTCGGTGGAGAGCACGCGCCCACGATCACCCTGCAGTATCTGGATCGCCGCCCCCGCATCGAGTCGAGCTCGTACTTCGCGCGCTTCCTCGACGACGTCGAGCGGATCCGGATCGGGCGGGCCAGCGCCCGCTACGAGACGCCCCGCGGGATCGGCGGAGAGATCGAGTACTTCGGATCCTACGTCGAAGATCGAACGTCCGCGCGCATCGGCGCCGCGATCGTCGTGCCCTACGTGCGCGTCGGTTACTCGACCCGCGTCGGGGACAACGGCGAAGAGGGACGCTGGTACGGCGATGCCCACGTCGAGCCGCTGCGCTGGCTGACCCTGCAGGGAGGCGCCGCGATCTCGACCTACGCGTTGATGGAAGATGCACCCGAAGCGGAGGAGAGGGACCTCACCACCGCGTTCGGAAGGATTCGCGCCGAGCTCCGTCCGGGGATGGCGTTGACCGCCGAAGTGCAGAGCCTCGAGGATCCGCTCTTCTCCAAGGACGTGCGATTCCTCGCAGGTCTCGACCTGTTCGCCGGAGGTGGACGGACCCGCTACGGACTGGGAACCGGGGGGTGGTGGCAATGAACCAGCGATGGATGATTCTGACGGTGGGAGCCGCCCTCACGAGCGTGCTGAGCGCCGGTCTCCTTTTCGGACGGACGAAGGATCTCCGTTCGAGCGACGAGATCCACGGGATCCACGCCGAGCAGGAGCTCGACTGCGCGACCTGTCACCCGGGAGTCGCCGAATCGATGCACGGCACCGACGAGCTGCGTCCGACGATGGACGCCTGCGCCGACTGCCACGACATCGAAGACGCCACCAACTGCAAGACCTGCCATCAAAGCGCCGAGCCCGGCGGTTACCCGGAGCGCGCGGCGCGGGTGCAGCTCTTCCCGCACGCCACGCATCTAGAGTCGGGACTCGTCTGTTCCGATTGCCACGGGGACGACTGGTCGCCCGTCATGCCGACGATGGAAACCTGCCGGGAGTGCCACGCGACGGCGAGCGGGCTGACGGACTGCGGCAACTGCCACGCGCAGGGCGAGGCGTTGATCCCCGAGACCCACACCCCCGGTTGGCTGGCCTTCCATCCGGTGGAAGCGGGTTGGAACGACGATGCCTGCTCCGTCTGCCACACGCAGAATGACTGCCAGCAGTGTCACGCGGGAGACAACGTCCGGCCTCGCAGCCACCCCATCGACTTCGCCTTCAACCACTCGGTGGAAGCCAAGGCGAGCGAAACCGAATGTGCGACCTGCCACCTCGAAGCCGACTTCTGCAGCTCGTGCCACGTCGCGGAGCACGTCCTGCCGCAGAATCACTCGCGGGCCGACTGGCTGTCCGGCCGGACGGGTGGACGACACGCCGAAGAGGCGCGCTTCGACCTGGAGAGCTGTGTCGCGTGCCACGATCAGGGAGCGGACGAACCGGTCTGCGCCGAGTGCCATGGGAGGTGAGACGATGAGACGAGCTCGAGTGCTGCTCTGGGGAGGCGCCCTCTTCGCCCTCACCGCCATGGGATGTGCGGATCGGCGCACGCCCTCCGAATCCGAGATCTCGGCCCACCCGGCGGAGTGGGCCCAACCGACGTCGATGGACTTTCACGGGGAGCGCGTCTACGAGCGCGGCCCGGAAGCGTGCCGGACCTGTCACGGCGCCGATCTCCATGGCGACGTCGACGTCGCGAGCTGCTACGACTGCCATGATGGAGCCGGCGGCCATCCCTACGGCTGGGTGCGCCCGGAAGAGATCCCGTTCCACGGAAACGCGTTTGTCAGCGAGGGACCCGCGTACTGTGAAAACTGCCACGGCGCGGATTCTCGTGGAGGCTGGAGCGGAGTTTCGTGCTACACCTGTCACGCGGGCGGACCTAGTGGCCACCCTGACGGCTGGATGAATCCGAGCTCGGCTTCGTTCCACGGACGGCGCGCGAGCCAGCAGGGCTTCGAGGACTGTCGTCGGTGTCACGGCAACGACCTCGAGGGCGGCATCAGCGGCGTAGCCTGTAGCGACTGCCATCAATAAGACCGAGTGAGCTGAGGTCCCATGAATCAACGTTCCACCGATCCCAATCGGCCGCTTCCGTCTGTCTTCTACAACACCATCACGCTGATCGGAGCCGGCATGGCCGCGCTCTTCGTCGGCCTGATCCTTTTCCTGACGGTCCTCGAATGGCTCGCGCCGAGCCCCAAACCGTACGTCGGGATCATCACCTTCGTCGTCATGCCGGTGTTCGTGATCATCGGCTTGATCATGGTGGTGGTCGGCATGCTGCGCGCCCAGCGCCGGCGCCGCCGCGGTGAGACGGTTCAGGAGTTCCCCCGCATCGACCTCAACGAGCCGCGCCACCGGCGCGCCGTCATCGTCTTCGGAAGCGCGGGCGTGCTGTTCCTCATCCTCTCCGGCTTCGGGAGCTTCAAGGCCTACGAGTACACCGAGTCCGATGAGTTCTGCGGCGAGACCTGCCACCAGCTCATGCAGCCGGAGTTCACCTCCTACCAGCTGTCACCCCACGCCCGGGTCGGCTGCGTGGAGTGCCACATCGGTCCCGGCGCGACCTGGTTCGTCCGATCGAAGCTCTCGGGCGCGTATCAGGTCTATGCCACGATCCTGGACAAGTACCCGCGTCCGATTCCGACTCCGATCGAGAACCTGCGACCGTCTCGCGACACCTGCGAGCACTGTCACTGGCCGGCTCACTTCTACCAAGAGAACTACGTCAAGCATCACTACTTCCTCCGCGACGAGGGGAACTCCCCGTTCGAGCTCGACTTGTTGATGAAGATCGGCGGCGGTAACTCCGAAGGCGGTCCGACCTCCGGCATCCATTGGCACATGAACATCGCGAACACCGTCGAGTACGTCGCCACCGATGAGCAGCGGCAGGTGATTCCCTGGATCCGAACCACCGGCGCGGACGGCAAGGTCACGGTCTACAAGAGCACGGAGAGCAACTTCTCCGACGCCGACCTGGCCCAGGCCGACGTCCGCAAGATGGATTGCATCGACTGCCACAACCGGCCGAGCCACGCCTACCATCCGCCGAACCAGCTCGTGAACCAGTCGATGTCGCTGAGTCGAATCCCCGCTTCGCTCCCGGGGGTGAAGGACGTCTCGGTCGACGCGCTCGACGGCGGTTACGAGACGACTCCGGCAGCCCTCGAAGCGATCGCGACCGCGATTCACGAACACTTCGACAAGTATCCGGAGGTGGCGAAAGCGCGGTCCGCGGACATCGAGCAGACGGTCTCCGAGCTCCAGCGGATCTACCAGCAGAACTACTTCCCGGAGATGAAGGTCAGCTGGAAGGATTTCCCCAACAACATCGGCCATCTCTACTACCCGGGATGCTTCCGTTGCCACGACGGGCTCCACGTCAACGAAGCGGGCGAGACGCTGACCCGTGACTGCAACGCCTGCCACACCATCCTGGCGCAGGAAATGGGTGCGGAAGGGCAGCGGGTCGCGCTCGAGGGGGTCGAGTACCACCACCCCGAGGACATCGACGAGGCGTGGAAGGAAATGAACTGCAACGAGTGCCACGGACCGTAGAACCGCCGTCACGCGCTCGGCGTCTCGTCACTCCCGGCAGCCCCGGGTGCGGGCGAGACGCCATCTCCGTCCGACCCGCCTGCTTCCCACCCGACGCCTCTCTCGATCGACGTCAGCTCTCCCGGTGCAGCGCTCCCGCCTCGGCCTCGGACCACCAACGATCGGCCCGCTCCCGGGTCCAGCGGGCCGCGAGGTCCCCGTCGCTCAGCAGCTGCTGCAGCTCGCGCGCACTGCGCGGGCGTTCGGCCGGATCCCGGGAGAGGCAGCGCAGGATGAGCGCGTCCAGCCATCCGGGAATCTCGGGCCGGTCGTGCGCGGAGGGAGGCACCGGGTCCTCCTGGAGCTGCCGGAGGACGACCTCCATCGCGTTCTCCCCCGCGAAGGCCCGCGTGCCGGCCAGCATCCAGTAGCCGATCGCCCCTACTCCGTAGAGATCGGCGCGCGCATCGGTCCGGTCTCCCCGCGCGAACTCCGGCGCCACATATCCGGGAGTCCCCGCGAAGGTGTGCTCTCCGGTCAGCCGCGGACTCTGCACGCGAACCTCGTGCACCATTCCGAAATCGACCACCTTCACGAAATCCGGCTCCAGCCCACGGCGACAGAGCATGACGTTGCCCGGCTTCATGTCCCGGTGGATGAGCCCGCGTTCGTGCGCGTCGGCCAGGGCGTCGCAGATCTGCCCTAGGACATGGACGACCCGTTCGGGAGGCATCGGCCCGTGATCGACGACGAACTGTTCCAGAGTGGGCCCCTCGAGCAGCTCCATCACGTAG
>JAGQHR010000596.1 GCA_020431745.1 Candidatus Eiseniibacteriota bacterium | reverse complement strand
GAATCGCACCATGACGAGCGGACCCACTTCGGACATCGTGCCGCTCGACGAGAACGAAGAGCTGGCGAAGTGGCGGGCGGCCCGGACGTGAACCCATGGGTCGAACGGCGAGCCGAGCTTCGGCGAGTGAAGTTTCGTGCGGTGGGGCTGACGATCCATGCCTGACCAGGTCCTGTGTCGTGTTCACGGTCCGGATGGTGGCCGCCGGGTCTCCTGCCCGGCCGACTCGCTCGCCGAGGCGGCGCGTTTCGAGCCTGCGGCCGGTGTCTACACCGTGGATCGCACCTATCCTGGCGGCAAAGTCGTCGCTCTCGATCGCCACTTCGATCGCCTGGAGGGTTCGGCCCGCGCCGAGGGCATGCTCCTGCGCGTGGATCGCGCCGCCCTACGCACGCTCCTTCGGGAGATGCTGGACGAGAGCGGCTTCGATCTCGCCCGATTCCGTCTGAGCGTCGCGGAGGATCGACCCGACGAAGTACGCATCACCATGGAACGATTCCGGCCCGTGCCCCTCGAGGTTCGATCGAAGGGTGTCCGCTGCGTGCGCGTCGGGAGCCACCGGTACCATCCGCAGAGCAAGACGCTCGGGTGGATGCATGGGCGGGAAGCACTGCCCGAGAGCGTATACGAGGGACTGCTCTCTTCGAGTGCAGGAGAGATTCTGGAAGGGCTCTCCAGCAACTTCTTCGCGATCACGGCAGACACGCTGCGCACGGCGGGGGACGAGGTGCTCTTCGGGATGGCCCGCGGAGTGGTCCTCCAGATCGCGCCGGCGATCGTGGCCGTGGCCCTCCGGGCGATCTCCTGGGACGAGATCACCCAATGTCAGGAGTCGTTCCTGACGAGTAGCACCCGCGGAATCATTCCGATCGTGCGCATCGACGACCGGCAGATCGGAAACGGAACACCCGGTCCCCGCACGCTCGAGCTTGCCCGAGTCTACGAGTCGTGGATCACCGCACACCTCGAAGATCTCACCGCGTAACCGTCTTCGGTCCTGGGAGGGCCGCAAACGGATAGATCGCTCGTCATTGCTCGCCGACCGCGCTACGAATCCGCGCTGGCGATCGCGGCCGCGCTGCTCAGCTCCTCGAGAAGCGCCCAGGCCGCCGGACCGGAGAGCGAGAACGGATCGAGCTGCGCCTTGGTCGAAAACCGCAGGATGGTCCGGAGGTTCACGCTGTTGAGCTCGACCCGGCCCATCCGCCAGGCAGCGAACCGGCGTTCCTGGATCTCCGTGTAGTGGAGCAGCGTCGTGTCGCGATGGCGCTGATCCCGCACGATGTTGTTGTAGAGCGCGTTCACCTCGTCGCGCCCGCCCTCCAAGGCCTGGAGGAAGACATCGCCGTCCGCGTAGCTGCAAAGAACGCCGGTGATGCCGTGCTCCTGGTTCTTGGCCGCGGACCGATCGAGGATCGCTTCGATGAACGAGTCGTCGATCGGCTGGACCGAGCGGCTCGCGTAGAGCAGTCGTACCAACATGGGTTCGTCTAGCCTCTCCGGTTGGACAAGAGCGCCAGGAACTCCCGGCGCAGGTTCGGATTCTTCAGGAACGTGCCGCGCATAATGCTGTTCGTCATCTTCGAGTCCATGTCCTTCACACCGCGCCACTGCATGCAGTAGTGATCCGCTTCCATGACGATGGCGAGGCCGTCGGGCTGCATCTTGCCCTGAAGCAGACGGGCCAGCTGCTCGATCGCCTCCTCCTGGATCTGCGGTCGCGTCATCACCCACTCGACGAGGCGCGCATACTTCGAAAGACCGATCAGCGCGGAGTGCTCGTTGGGCATGACACCGACCCAGACCCGCCCGACGATCGGACAGAGATGATGCGAGCAGGCACTGCGGACCGTCACCGGACCCACGATCATCAGCTCGTTGAGACGGGAGACGTTCGGGAACTTCGTCACCTTGGGCTCGGGACGATAGCGGCCGGCGAAGACCTCCTCGACGAACATCTTGGCCACTCGGCCCGCGGTGTCGTGGGTGTTGTGGTCCCCCTCGATGTCGATGACGAGCGAGCGCAGCACCTCCCGCATCTTCTCCTCGACCTCCCCGCGCAGCTCCGCGAGCTCGCCCTCCTCGAGGAAGGCGCTGATGTTGTCGTTCGCGTGGTACCGGCGACGCGCCGCGATCAGGCGCGCTCGGATGCGGTCGGAGACGGTGGTGGTGGCGGCGCCGTCCTTGCCGTTCGTCTCGATATCGGGTGTCTGCGGGTTCCGGTCCATGCTCGCCTCCAGGTCGTCAGCCAGACGGCCAGTCTACCAAAGAAAAGAGAACGGCCCCCTCGATTCGAGGAGGCCGTTCGCGGAGGTCGTAAGGCGAGTTCTGGATCGAGGCCGGGAAGCCCGGTTCCAGACCCGGGAGCTCGACCGACCGTGGTTACTGCAGGAACTGCACCTTCTGCGTCGCCGTCTGGTTCGCGCTGCTCGCCCGGAGGAAGAAGACGCCCGAGTTGGCCGTCCGGCCGTCGTCGTCGCGTCCGTCCCAGGTGAAGAGATGCGCGCCCGGGGCCAGCGAACCGGAAGTCAGTGTGCGGACACGCTGCCCGCGCGGACCGACGACGTCGATCGAGACCTCGCCCGCGTTCTGCATCTGGACCGCGAACTGCAGCGGGCTCGATGCCGTGAACGGGTTGGACGAGCGGAGCTGGATCGTGAGACCCGGCACCGTCACGGACGGGATCGGGGCATCGGCCGGATCCGCCACCAGCTTGAACACCTCGCCGGTGGTCGCGCCACCGCGATCGCAGATGTAGAGCTCGCCATTCGGGCCCTGACCGAAGCTCGAGATCGCGTTGATGCTGAGCCCGCCGCCCGGTGCCAGCTGCGAAGTCCGGTTCGTCACGACGACGTTTCCGCCGGCGCCGTCATGGTGCAGCGACCAGATGGTAGAGAAGCCGAAGTCGGCGAAGAAGTACTCGCCCTGGAGCTCGCCCACTTCGAGACCGCGATACACGTACCCGCCGGTGATGGAGATTCCGGAGGAGTGCGAGTACTCGTGGATCGGGAGCGTCAACGAGCCGTCGTTGCATCCCGACGGCGGATTGTAGCAGTGCATTCCTTCCATCAGACGCCAGCCGTAGTTGACCCCGCCGCCGCTGTCGAACGGTTCGAAGTCGACTTCTTCCCAGCTTCCCTGACCGACGTCGGCGATATAGAGATCGCCGTTCATCTTGTCGAAGGAGTACCGCCACGGGTTGCGGACGCCGTAGTCCCAGATCTCGT
>JAGQHR010000595.1 GCA_020431745.1 Candidatus Eiseniibacteriota bacterium | reverse complement strand
CGGTCGATCATCGTGACCCGCACCCCCAAAGACGCAAAGACGGAAGCGTACTCGGAAGCCACGACTCCTCCGCCCAGCACGACCATCGAGGTGGGCAGATAGGTCATCGCCAGGACCGAGTCGCTGTCGAAGACGTGCTCGTGATCGATCGGCAGGTTCTCCGGATGTCGAGGGCGCGAACCGACCGCCAACACGATGTGATCGGCGGTCACGCGGTGACGGGCACCGGTCGGAGCGGTGATCTCGACCTCATGGGCTCCGCAGAGGGACGCCCGCCCGTGCGCGACCTCGACATCGTTGCGCTCGAGCTGTCGCTCCATGAAAGTGACGTGGCCTTCGATGACCTCGTCGACGTGCCCCATGAGGCTCGCGAGCTTGGTGTGATCCGGAAGCCGAAACGACTGCCAGGATTCGACCCGGTCCTGGAAGCGGCGAAGCAGGACCGTCGTCTCCCGAAGCGTCTTGCTGGGAATGGTCCCGCGGTGGACGCAGACGCCGCCCAGCTCGCGTCCCTTCTCGACGATCACGACCCGCCGGCCCGCTTTCGCCGCCTGGACCGCGGCCTTCTGTCCCGCCGGTCCGGAGCCGATGACCACGAAGTCGTAGTGCGACGCCTTCACCCGATCACCTCCACGAACTTCCGCACGTCGTCGCCCTTGGCGAGGATCGCGTCGACGTCTTCGGGATAAAGATTGAGCTCCGCGAACGCGAGCTCCGCCCGCAGCATCTCCTCGGTCACGTTCTGCGGACTGAGGAGGTTCTCGGCCAGACGGTCGGACAGATGGACGACCCGCGCCTCGTCGGGATAGGTGGGCGCATCCGCGTAGTGGTGATGGTACCGGGTCGTCTCGATGACCGCGGGCGGCATCGACCAGCCCTCCACCATGCGGGCCCCGACCTCGGTGTGGTACTCCTCCGCGAGCTCCAGCGCTTCCTCGTTGTCGACCTCGCGGCCGACGGTATCGGCCACCTTGGTGACGAGGTGGATGACCGCGGGCTTCCCCACGTTCTGGAGCAGGCCGCAGAGCAGCGCGGTGTCGACCGAGCGACGCATGGTCCGGGCGATTTCCCGGGCGAACGCGCCCGAAGCGGCCGACTGGCGCCAGAGCGATCGCATCTCCGACTGGAAGCGGCGCTCGTTGAACACGAGTCCTTTCACCGAAAGCGCGACCGCGATCTCTCCGATCGTGCGCTGTCCCAGTCGGCTGATCGCCTGCTGCAGCGAAACGATGGCCGTCCCGGGAAAATACGCCGGGGAGTTCGCCACGCGCAGGAGATGGCTGGCAAGAGCCTGGTCCCGGTGGATCACCTCCGAGAGCTTCGCCGCGCTCGCGTCCGGCGAGTAGCAGAGCTCCAGGACCTGAGCCACGGAGGTCGGGAGCAGAGGCAGCTCCAGCTGGTTCGTCTCGATCCGGGCTTCGAGCGAACGGCGGATCCGGTCCTCCGCCGCGGGGATCGCACTCATCGACTCTCCTTCGGGTGCTTCACGGAATCGTGCCCACGCCATCAGAAGGTCGGATCGGCCCCCCGTCGCCCATGCGACGGCCCCGACCCGCCCGCCTCAACGATCGGCCGTGGAAAGACAGATGTTTAGGGCCGACCCGGACAGGGCGTCCGGGGGCCGCTGAGCGTTTCTTGCCGAGTCGAAAACGGCGTCAGCGGATGCAGACGCCCGCCTCGCGCGCCGCCCGGGCCACGCGGCGGGCCACCGTCGCCGCGACGCCCCGATCGAGCGGACTGGGCAGGATCCGATCCGGAACCGGCTCCGGCACCAACCGCACCAGGGCATCGACCGCAGCGAGCTTCATCGAGGTCGTGAACCGGGTGGCTCGGACCTCCAAGGCACCGCGGAAGAGCCCGGGAAACGCGAGGACGTTGTTGACCTGATTCGGATAGTCGCTGCGTCCGGTCCCCACGACCGCAGCTCCCGCCTCCCGCGCGATCTTCGGGTCGATCTCCGGAATCGGATTGGCCATCGCGAGCACGATCGGATCGGGAGCCATGGCCCGCACGTCATCGGCGCTCAGCAGGTTGCCGCGGCTCACCCCGATGAAGACGTCCGCTCCCCGCAGCGCATCGTGGACGCTTCCCGACACGCCTTCGGGATTCGTGATCCGCGCCAGCTCTTCCTTCACCGGGTCCTGCCCGGATCGTCCGGGAGCCAGGATGCCGCGCGAGTCGCACACGCGCACCTGGCGCACCGGAATGCATCGATCGCCGCCGTCCTGACACAGGAGGAGCCGGGCGATGGCCCGTCCGGCGGCTCCGGCACCGCTGATGACGACGGAGAGCCCGGCGAGGGATCGTCCCAGGGCCCGTGTCGCATTCGTCATCGCGGCGAGGAGGACGATCGCGGTGCCGTGCTGGTCGTCATGGAGCACGGGAATCCCGATCTCCTGCAGCCGTTCCTCGATCTCGAAGGCCCGCGGCGCGGAGATGTCCTCCAGGTTGATCCCGCCGTAAGACGGCGCGATCGCCCGCACGATGTCGACGATCCGGGCGGGATCGCGCTCCTCCAGCACCACGGGAACCGCGTCGAGTCCGCCGAACTCTCGGAAGAGCGCGGCCTTGCCTTCCATCACGGGCAGAGCGGCGAGCGGGCCGATGTCCCCCAGTCCAAGGACCGCGGAACCGTCCGAAACGACGGCGACGACCCGCCCCTTCCAGGTCAGATCCCAGGCCAACGCCGCATCCCGCGCGATCTCTTCGCACGGACGGGCGACCCCGGGCGTGTAGGCAAGACTCAGGTCGTCCTGCGTCTCGAGCCGCATCCGCGAGCGCGTCTCGATCTTGCCCCGCGTGCGGCGATGCAAGTCGAGCGAACGTAGAAAAGACGAGTCCCGGTCCGGTACTGCCGGCGTGGACGGCTCTCCCGAACGCGAGGCACTTCCCGTGGAGGAGGAAACCGGAGATCCGGAAGAGTCCGTTCCTCCGGCTCCAAGCATTTCCGACGATGTGCCGGACCTGGTCGCGCCGGCAGCCTTGGCACTGCGACCCGGACGATCCAGCTCGACCACGGAGATTTCCCCGGTCCGGGGATCGCGGCGTGGAATCGACCCCTTGAGCGCGTTCCGCACCAGCTCCTTCACGTCTCGCGGGAAGTCGCGGTCGAGGATCCAGTCCAGAAACTGCGGATCCTCGGCCACCAGCGCTCGCAAAGACTGTCCCCTCCGTTCTCCGAAGTTGAGGTGCGGCTCGCCATGGCGCCAGACGAACCGTCGCGCCGAG
>JAGQHR010000594.1 GCA_020431745.1 Candidatus Eiseniibacteriota bacterium | reverse complement strand
GCGGACTACGATTCTGCTCGCTCGCCGTCACCTTCCGACCGGGTTCGGTGGTACGCGGCCAGGGCTCGGGCCCGGGCCGCGTCGTGATCGACGATCGGTTCCGGGTAGGTTTTCCCGAGCTCGATGCCGGCCTCGCGCAGGATCGTGTCGGACGCCGTCCACGGGGCGTGGATGTGTGGCGCGCCCAGCCGTGCCAGCTCCGGCACCCAGCGGCGAACGTAGTCTCCCTCCGGATCGAACTTCTTTCCCTGAAGGATGGGATTGAAGATCCGGAAGTACGGCGCGGCATCGGCCCCGGATCCCGCGACCCACTGCCATCCCAACGTATTGTTCGCGAGATCGGCGTCGACCAGCGTGTCCCAAAACCACCGCGCACCATCCTGCCACGGCTGGAGCAGATGCTTGATCAGAAACGAGGCGGTCACCATCCGCACCCGGTTGTGCATCCACCCGGTCGCCCAGAGCTCGCGCATTCCCGCGTCGACGATCGGATATCCCGTGCGCCCCTGTTGCCAGGCGCGCAAGGAACGACGATCCGGTTGCCAGGGAAACTCGAGAAACTCGGGACGCAACGGTTCGCGTGTGGTCTGCGGAAAGTGGAAGAGCAGGTGGTGCGCGAACTCCCGCCACACCAGCTGGCGCAAATAGGGACCGGCGGCTCTCGACTGCGCGCTCCTCCCCGCCCGGTGCCAGACTTCCCGCGGCCCGATCTCACCGAAGTGAAGATGGGGGGAGAGGCGTGAGGTCCCTTCGAGATCGGGGCGATCTCGGGTCTCTTCATAACCGCCCATCCGCCGATCGAAAAGGCGAAGGCGAGCCTCGGCTCCCGCCACCCCCGGCTGCCAGGACTCCCGGATCCCCGCCGCCCAATCGATGGTGGGCTCCAGCTCCAGATCGCGAAGGGCCGATGATCGAGGCCAGTGGCTCGGAGCGGGAACCCGGTTCGGAACGGGTCGCGGCTCCGGCACCTCGATCTGCTGCAGCATCGCGCGCCAGAACGGCGTGAACACCTTGTAGGGTTCGCCTGCCTTGGTTTCGAGACTTCCGGGTTCGACGAGAAGGCTGGCGTTGAAGCTCCGCGCGTCGATCCCTTCCTCGCGCAGCATCGTCTTGATCCGCGCGTCCCGTTCGACCGCCGGCGGCTAGTATCGACGATTCCAGAGGACCGCGCCGGCAGAGGTTTCCTGAACGAGCTCGCGAAGCACCCGCTCCGGCGGGCCGATCCGCAGGATCAACCGTTGCCCGATCTCCCGCAATGATCGATCCAGCGACTGCAACGAGTGGTGCAGCCACCAGCGCGTCGCGCCCCCCGGTGACCAGTCTCCTTCGTCCTC
Organism: Candidatus Eiseniibacteriota bacterium; assembly: GCA_020431745.1. Lineage (GTDB taxonomy): Bacteria > Eisenbacteria > RBG-16-71-46 > CAIMUX01 > CAIMUX01 > JAGQHR01. The sequence goes on along the minus strand of JAGQHR010000594.1, from coordinate 1,895 downwards.
GGGAGACCAGAGGTAGATCGGGATGATCGGCTCCCCACGCTCCGCCGCCGCCCACAGAGCCGGGTTGTCCCGCAGACGCAGGTCCGAGCGGAACCATACGAGCGTGGGCGAGGTCGTCATTCGAGACTCCTTCTCCCTAACGTGGGCGGATCCTTCCGGCGTCGCCGAAGAGCCTGCCGGGCCGCAACGGCACGGGGAACCTCACAGAGTCCTTTCCCCGTTCCTCGGCCGGCCACTGTTATATCGACAAATAGTAGACAATATACCCCAGACGGACCAGCGACAACCGCCATCAACAACAGAGAGCCCGCAAAGCCGAGCTCGGATGCGCCCCCGGGCGCGAGCCGGCCTCTGCGATGCTTGTAGCACCTTAAATGTAATATTTTGCAGTAATTTAACGAGACACCGCCTGGCCTCCGACCCGCTCACGACCCAGGCCTGAGGCGCCAACGCGCCCGCTCCCGACTCATTCGACACATCCACCAGGCCGAAATGCCCACCCCGACTTGTAGATATTTTGTGCGCATTATGGGTTGCAGCGGAACCGTCGGCCCGGCTACCCTTTTCGTCATGGCGCCGCGCAATCCTGGGACTCCGCGTTACACCATGAAAACCGTCGCGAACCGAACCGGACTCAAGCCCGCGTTGGTGCGCGCATGGGAGCGCCGTTACGGGGCCGTGGTGCCCTTTCGCACGGAAACCAACCGCAGGGTCTACTCCGAGAGCGATATCCAGCGGCTACAACTGCTCCACCGCGTGACCGAGGTCGGTCACCCCATCCGACTGGTGGCGCGGCTCTCCGAGGAAGAGCTCACCGCTCTCCTCGATCCAACGACTCGCCGCGCGGAGGATCTGACACACGACGTGATGCAGGCCATGCACGCCATCTCGGACTTCGACGAGAAACGGCTCCGTCATTCTCTCGACGAAGCCGCGGTCGCGCTGGGCCGGGTGGCCTATCTCGAGCAGTTCCTGAGTCCGATGCTCCATGCGATCGGCAACTCGTGGGCTCGAGGCACCATGCGCCCGGCGCACGAGCACTTCGCCGCCGTCGCCGTGACCCAGCAGCTGATTCGGCTACAAGGCATCCACAAGCCCGTCCACGGCCCCGTCATGGTGATCGGGACTCTTTCGGGGCAGCAACACGAGCTGGGCGCCCTGATGGCGGCAGTCATCGCGAGCGACGCCGGATGGGACGTTTCCTACTGCGGACCGAACCTGCCCGCGGAGGAGATCGCGGCGTTCGCCCGGGCCCGTCACGCGTCCGCGGTGGCGATCAGCCTGGTCTACCCGGACGGTGATTTGCGGATCGCGGACTCGCTCCGGGTGTTGCGACGGTGTCTGGATGAAAGCACCGCCCTGATCCTGGGAGGGCGCGCGGCGCCGAGCTATCTGGAAATGCTCGCCGGGACGGACTGCCATCACATCGCGAACCTTCCCCGGTTCCTCACGTTCCTCCAGACCATCCAGCATTCCGTGAGCTGCTGAAGGAAGGATCGTCGTGCCGACTCACGTTCTCCACCGGCAACAGCTGTTGCCCGCACCGCTCGAGGAGGTGTTCGCCTTCTTCGCGGCGGCGGAGAATCTCGAGCGAATCACTCCCCCGCTCCTGCAGTTTCGCGTCCTCACTCCGCCCCCGATCGACATGCGACCGGGTGCGCTCATCGACTACCGGCTGAAGCTGCGCGGAATCCCCTTGCGCTGGCGCAGCGAGATCACCGTTTGGGATCCACCACATCGATTCGTCGACGAGCAGCGGCGCGGACCCTATCGATCCTGGATCCACGAGCATCGCTTCGAGGAGGAAAACGGCCACACGCGGGTCACGGACGAGGTGCGCTATCTGGCGCCCGGCGGCCCTCTCGTCCATCGCTGGCTCATCCGCCCCGATCTGG
>JAGQHR010000593.1 GCA_020431745.1 Candidatus Eiseniibacteriota bacterium | reverse complement strand
CCGTCGAACACATTCCGGTGGCGCGGGTCCCGGGAATCCCGGCCGCGTTGCAGACTCTGCGGGAGTCCGGAGTCTGGATCGTGGGACTCGATCCGGAGGGACAAACCGATTTTCGTACGGTGGACTTCCGCCAACCGGTCGCGATCGTGATCGGTGGCGAGGGCAAGGGCATGGGGCGGCTGACCGCCGAACGCTGCGATCAGCGCGTACGCCTGCCGATGACGGATCGGATCGGATCGTTCAACGCCTCGGTCGCGGCGGCGCTCTGCCTCTATCAGGTCTACTCCTCGAGGAATCCGATCTGACGGGCCGTCACGGAATCCACATCGGCCCCGCGGAACGGGACGAACCTCCGGGATCCGGAATCCCCATGAGCCGACGCACCTGCGGGAACAGCAGGTTGTTTTCTTTGTGGATGTGCTCGTGAAGATCGCGTTCGAGACGAATCAGCCCGTTCAGGAGCAAACGGTAGGACGGACACGCATCCTCCGGCGCCTCGAAGCGCTCCAACAATTCCCGTAGCTCGGAGAGCGTCCCCCCCACCGCGTCGTGCTCGAACTCCATGGACCGGAGCGGGTGCTCGAGGGACGCGCACTGAATGCGAGGCGCCCCCGCCCCCTTGCTCCCGGTTTCCTCCAGCCGGCGGATCATCGGGAAGAGAACGTGTTCCTCGCTCTCCATGTGCGGGACCAGATCGTTGATGAGGGCCTGGAACACGCGGAGCGCATCGACCAGCTCCGGGTGGCGGAGGCGATGCACCACCGTTACCTTCTCGAAAAGCTCCATCATCGTCGGCAGCTCCGCGCGCAGGTACGCATGGTGGGTTCGTTCGATGTGATCGGCCAGCGCGCTTCCCCGGAGACCGAGCCAAGAGGGGAGCTCGTCGATGTCCGCGTGCGCTTCGTCCGCCGCCGCGATCGCCTCGACGACCCGCGCGAGATCGATCCCGCGGGCACGGCACGCGTCGCGCAGGGATCGGGCACCATTGCAGCAAAAGTCGATTTCGAAGTGCTCGAAGACGATCGTGCGGTGCGGTGCATCGAGGACGAGCCGACTCACGAGCTGGTCGGTCATCTCACTCATATCCCCTCCCTGGTGTCCCGGGCCGACTCACCCGCGTCCGCGGCGGAACGGAAACGGTCCGCATCCTAGCTCCAGTCTGGCCTTCACCGTTGAGCCGGGATATCCCGGAATCCCGAATCGGTGCACGTCTTCCCAGTCGAGTAAGCAGACACCGGTATGCGCTCCCTACCTTGTCGGCCGTGGCAAGCGTTTGCTACGGTCCGGACATCCCCTCCGCAAGGAAGAATCGTTGGATCCTCTGGCCAAGTCCCGTTCGCCCCTGGTGGACGACACCGAAGGAGACTCCATGACGCTGCGACTCGGCGATACCGCACCCGATTTCCAAGCCGACTCGACCGAGGGCCCCGTCTCGTTCCATGAGTGGATCGGGGATTCCTGGTGCATCCTCTTCTCGCATCCCGCGGACTACACGCCGGTCTGCACCACCGAGCTGGGTTATGTCGCAAAACTCCAGCCGGAGTTCCGAAAGCGCGAGGTCAAGACGATCGGCCTCTCGATCGATCCGGTCGATTCCCATCGGGGTTGGATCGCCGATATCGAAGACACCCAGGACACGAAGGTGACCTATCCGATCCTTGCCGACCCGGAAAAGAAGGTCGCGAACCTCTACGGAATGATCCATCCGAATCACGACCAGGTCTTCACGGTTCGGACGGTCTTCGTAATCGATCCCAAGAAGAAGATTCGGCTCATGATCACCTATCCCCAGACGACGGGACGCAACTTCGACGAGATCCTCCGTGTCGTGGACTCGATGCAGCTGACCGACAAGCACCGGGTCGCCACTCCCGTGAACTGGAAGCACGGCGACGAGGTGATCATCGTTCCCGCGGTGTCGGACGACGAAGCCAAAGGAAAGTTCCCAGAAGGATGGAAAACTCTCCGGCCGTACCTGCGGCTGACCTCGATGCCGAAGGACTGAGCCCGTCCCGATGAAGCCGGAAGCGCGCAACGAAGTCCTTGCCGCGTCCGGCATCTTCGTCATAGCAGCCATCCTGCTCTTCTGGGGACTGGGTTCGCCCTACCTCTGGCAGGATGAGGCGGCGACCGCCGTTCTGGGAGAACGGCTGCTCGCGACAGGCCGTCCTCTCGCGTACGACGGGACGAACCTGATCGCGATGGACAGCTTCTCGGACGAGGATCCTGCGACGATCGGTGAGCGGACCCGCACGGCGGACGCCTCGCTGCGATATCTCATCGCGCGGGGGGACTTTCGATCGGATCTGGCCTGGACCGGCCAACCTTGGGGGCAATTCTTCGTGGCCGGAGCCTCGCTGGCTGCGCTCGGGCACCGGACGGCCGCCGCCCGCATTCCGTTCGCGATCGCCGGCCTGCTGACCGTCCTGATCCTTTGGCGCTTCGCGCACCGTCTGTTTCAGGACCCGTGGATGGCCGCGCTGGCTCCGCTTTTCCTGGCGACGAACACGTATTGGGTCCTGCACGCACGACAGTGCCGATACTACGCGCTCTCGGGGCTGTTCCTGCTTCTCACGGTCGTCGCGTTCCGCAGATGGATGGATCGGGCGCGGGCCGGCGCGGTCTGGTTCGTGCTCGCCGCATGGTGCTGGTTTCAGGTCGACTTCGGAACCTTCTGGCCCATCGTCGGGCTGCTGGGAGTGGTGGCTCTGTCGCACACACGCGGATGGGGGGCCTCTGGGCGGGCTTCGGAGCGGGCTTCTCGCGGGAAGCCGATCACCGGGAGCGGGAGTGCCGGGTCGGCGGAACCGGTGTCCCCCACCGTCGACCCATCGGCAGCCGCGACGAAGACATCGGGGCGATGGGCCGTGCTCGGAACCTTCGGGGTGCTCCTGGCCGGCCTGGCGCCGTGGGTCTGGTACTACCAGCTCTTCGGACGTTACAAGGAACCGGCCATTTCATGGATCGGACGCGCGGTCGGCAATCTCTTCCACGTGAACCAATTCCTCATCGCCGTCCCGGTGTGGTTGCTCGCGGCCTTCTTCTGGTGGCGCCGGACGAGGCAATTGCGGGCCGGTGGCGGCGAGCCGGCACGTGCGACGGAGACTGCCGCGCTCACCATCGTCTTCGTGGCGCTGGTCTCGGTGCCTCTGCTCTATCTGTGGGTCACCGCCGTGACTCCCTGGTACTTCTATCGCTACTTCGTGGCGCTGACTCCGCTGACGGCGCTGCT
>JAGQHR010000592.1 GCA_020431745.1 Candidatus Eiseniibacteriota bacterium | reverse complement strand
ACTTCCACTACGATTCGATGGACATCCTCCCGCAGAACCAGTGGGAGGGCTGGTGCAATCTCGCCTATGGGGTCACCACCACCCACGACCCGTCCGCGAGCACGTACGAGGTCTTCACACTCTCCGAGATGATCGAGACGGGCGTCACCAAGGGACCGCGGACCTACTCCACCGGCTTCATCCTCTATGGAGCCGGCGGCGCCGGACGCTCGGTGATCGAGGATCTCGACGATGCCCGCCAGCACGTGCGGCGCATGAAGCGGGAGGGCGCCTTCAGCGTCAAGTCGTACATGCAGCCGCGGCGCGATCAGCGCCAGTGGGTCATCACGGCAGCCCGCGAAGAGTCGATGCTGGTCGTGCCCGAGGGGGGTGGCCAGCTCGAGACCAATCTCTCGATGGTGCTCGACGGGCACACCACGATCGAGCATGCGCTTCCGGTCACCCCGATCGGGGACGACGTGGCGCGTCTCTTCGGGGCGAGTGGAACGTCCGAAACCCCGACTCTGCTCGTGGCCTACGGCGGGATCTCGGGAGAGAACTGGTTCTACCAGCACTACGAGGTCTGGCAGAACGAGAAGCTGCTGCGTTTCTACCCGCGCCCCCGGCTGGACGCGCGCTCGATCCGACGCCCGCTCATGACCATCGACGGCGACTGGCACCACATGGCGGTGGCCGCGGGGTGTGCCCGGATCCTCGCCGCCGGGGGGAAGGTCACGCTCGGTGCGCACGGTCAGCTGCAGGGACTCGGCGCGCATTGGGAGCTGTGGGGATTGACCCAGGGAGGCATCTCCAACCTGGAAGCGCTGCGCTGCGCGACCTGGAACGGGGCCTGGACCTTCGGGCTCGACCACGAGCTGGGCAGCCTCGAGGTCGGGAAGCTGGCAGACGTGATCGTGATGGAGAAGAACCCGCTCGAGAAGATCGAGAACACGAACACGCTGGAGTACGTGGTCAAGAACGGTGAGGTCTTCGATGCGGACACCATGGATCAGCTTTGGCCGGTCCGGCGTCCGTGTCCGAAGTTCGGGTTCCAGGTCTGGGGACCGCCGCTGCCCAGCGAGCGCTGATCGATCGAGAGGGATTCAGCGGGACGCGTTTGACTGTTTTGACGGGTCTGGCGGGGCGCGTTTGACGGGTCCGGCGGGTCTGGCGAGGGCTCTGCTGGGCGGGAGATCGCAAGGAAACGGAGCTGACCTCGGATGAGGCCAGCTCCGACGGAAGGCTCAGCCCTCCGAATGCATCATCTTCTCGGCCTCTTCGTTGTTCCGCTTGGCGATCATCTGCAGCTGCTCGATGACGGCCGGGTCCGCCGAAGTCAGGATCATGAGGTGGCCGGCCGCGGTATCGACCATGTCCATCTTCGCGCCCGACATCAGGGCCTGGCCCATCGCGGTGCACATCCCGCACAGGTGCATCTGCTCGCCGCCCATCATCTTGTTGCCCGTGACCTGACACGCCTCCATCGCCTTCTGGTAGGCGGCGGCATGGGCGTCGTCGACGATCGTCACCATTACGCAGCCGTCCGAGATGGCGTGGCTCTCGTGCTGCATGCTCTCCATCAGGCCCGGCTGCGCCGTGAAGTTCTTGCACATGTCGCACGTCATGTCGAACCAGGGACCATCGGATGCCAGGGCGGATCCACCCGTGACCAGCGCCAGCACCAAGGCTCCCAACGACAACATCATTCGCATCGTCTGAAATCTCCTTCGCGTTCTGAGTAGCTTCCCGAGTCGACGGCGCCTCGCGCCCCCCGCGGAGTGCGCCATTCTGTCCGGGGACCGCGGGAGAGCCTGGGCTTCGGGGCCGTCGTCCGTCAAGCGGGGACTGGGCCGTTCGCTGTGCTAGGCTCCACGAATGCGTCGAGCGATTTGGTGGGGAGGAGTCGTGCTCCTGCTGGCGGCAGGGGCATTCTGGTACTACCGGGCCCACCGGTCCCCGCCGGATGTCCTTCTGATCACGATCGATACGCTGCGCGCCGACCATCTGGGACTGTACGGGTACGAGCGTGACACCACGCCCGCGCTCGATCGGTGGTTCGACGACGCCCTGATCTTCGAGCGGGCCTACTCGACCGACGCGAACACCTCTCCCAGCGTGATGAGCCTGCTCTCCGGGCGGTATCCGCAGGATCACCGAGTCCGGCTGCTCTATCAACTGGACCCGGGTGCGGCGCCGTTGCTCCCCGCGCTGTTGCCGGAGGTGTACCAGACCGCGGGCTTCGTCTCGAACGTCGTGCTGACGGAGGAGGCGATCGGGATCGGTCACTACTTCGATCACTACGACGACTATGTGGACCAACCCGAGCCGCTGCGTCCGATCTACGAACGGAACGCGGCCCGGACGACCGATGCGGTGCTCGCCTGGCTCGCGGAATCACGGGACCGCGATCGTCCGCTCTTTTTGTGGGTCCACTACATCGATCCGCACGGCCCCTATCTCACACCGCCGGGCTGGAAGCATCACTTCCACCATGAGGGACGGGTCGAGATCGACACCACCAAGGTGCCGGAGTACCAGCGGATCAACGACGAGATGGACGGACTGGACTATGTCGATCGGTACGACGAAGAGATCGCGTACATGGACAGCGAGGTGGGCCGTCTGCTCGACGGCTGTGCGAAGCTGCTGGATCTGGACGATGCGCTCGTGGTCTTCACCGCCGATCACGGCGAGACGATGATGCAGGGAGAACGCTGGTTCGCTCACGGATACCACGTCTACGAACCGATCGTGCACGTGCCTCTGATGCTGCGCGGAAGAGGCGTCCCGTCGGGTCGACGTTCCGGCGTGGTCTCGCTGGCAGATCTGGTTCCGACGTTGCTCCGGGTCACGGATGGGAAGCACCCGGATGAACCGGTGGACCCGACAGCCGGGTGGTCCGGCATCGACCTGGTGCGGGGCGGCGGAGAGGATCCCGATCGCGTCGTGTTCTCGGAAGGGTCCTACCTGGCCGGCCAGGTCCGGGCCGCGATCACCCAACGGCGCAAGTGGATGGCGCTCGTCGAGCGCGGGACGCACACCGTGCGGGCGCGCCGGTTCTACGAGCTCGATACGGATCCTCTGGAAGAGCGGGCGCGGGATTGGCCCGAGCCGCTCGATGCGCGGGCGGACTCGCTCTTGCGCCTCATCGCCTCCGATCCCGATCCCGGGGGGATTCCGGATTCGTTGAGGGAGGGCATCCAGATCGATGCCCCGAAGGTCGCCCCCAATCTCACCGAAGAGCAGCGCGAGAAGCT
>JAGQHR010000591.1 GCA_020431745.1 Candidatus Eiseniibacteriota bacterium | reverse complement strand
AGGGAGCGCCACCGTCCTGATCCACCGACGTCGGCCGCGGCTGGCCGGCGTGCGGGGATCCAAGCCTCCATCCAAAGAACCAGCAGCGGAAGCACCACCGCGGTCGATTTCGAGAACATCGCGAGGAATCCGAAGACGTACGCCGCGGTCCACTCCCGCCGGGCCGGTCTGCCATCCGCCCGCATCGTGGCCCGACGGCACGCCATGAGCGCGAGCAGCACGAAGATGGCCGCCAGCAGATTCTTCCGTTCCGCGATCCAGGCCACCGTCGCGACTTGCGTGGGATGCAGCGCGAAGAGCAGGGCGGTCACGAAGGCCGGCCCCTCGCCGAAGCGTCGGCCGAGGATCGATCGCAGGAAACAGAACGCGAGCACGCCGACGAGCCCGTGCAGCAGGAGATCGACGGCGCGGGTTCCGCGCAGATCCCCCTTCCAGAGGAGGGTGTCGATCCAAAAGGAGGTGAACACGACCGGATACACCTGCGGGGTCGCGAAACTGGTCCAGATCTGGGCCAACGCGTCCGGCTGCTGCAGGAGCGGAAGCTCGATGTACTCCGGATCATCCCAATTGAGGGCGGGATCATCGAGGGTCGGGAGGTAGACGGACGCAGCGATCAGGAAGATCGCGATGGCAAACCACTGAGCTCTCCGCATGGCACGCGCGATTCTGCCACGAGGAGCGGGCCGGTCCAATGACGTTTGCGGGAGACCATGTTTCGGAAGGTCGATGCTGCCGAGCCGATTGCGGTCAGGCGGCCTGGACAGGGACGGGCACGGTCGCGCTGGAACCGGGCCAGCGGCTGTTCAATCCGGATGGAAAGACCGAGCTGCCAGTGCTGGAGGAGGTCAGGTGGCCCCGGACGAGTCCGCCCATTGCGAGAGCATGGGCGGGGCTCCCGTCATCACGGCGTGTATACTGCCCGTCGGATGCCCGTGCGGGGGTGTCCCGTTGCCGCCCACTGCTGAAAGGAGCCCCGATGGTTGCGACTCCCTCGACCATGCTGCCGCTGGGAACCCAGGTCCCCGAATTCTCCCTTCCCGACGTCGTGACCGGGAAGACGGTGAGCAGCCGCGAGCTGAGCGAAGGCAAGGCCGCCCTGGTGATGTTCATCTGCAATCACTGTCCGTTCGTCAAGCACGTGATGGACGAGCTGGGACGGCTGGGAGAGGACTACGTTCCGCAGGGAGTCAGGATCGTGGCGATCAACTCCAACGACGTGGAGACCTATCCGCAGGACGACGCCGAGAACATGCGGGACCTCGCGACCACTCGGAGATGGAGGTTTCCGTTTCTCCTCGATGAGGAGCAGGACGTCGCGAAGAGCTTCCGGGCCGCGTGCACGCCCGACTTCTTCGTGTTCGATGGCGGAGGACGGTTGGTCTATCGGGGGCAGCTCGACGAGAGTCGCCCCAACAACGAGGTCGCGGTCACCGGTCGCGATCTCCGCGGCGCGCTCGACGCGGTTCTCGCCGGTCGTGCGGTGAGCAGCGAGCAGATCCCGAGCCTGGGCTGCAACATCAAGTGGAAGCATGGCAAGCAGCCGGACTACTTCGGCTGATCCCGAAGCATCGTGAGCTCACGGCCGGACAGGTGAAGGCGATGGAATCCCGGTGAAGCGCCGGGGCTCTTCGGAAGTCGGTCTCTCTCGGATCGGCTGCATCGAGAGGAAGCGGATCATGCGAAAGCTCGTCAGACGATTCTCGAACGCGACTTCGATCGACGGATGTCGGTCGCGACCGGTCTCTGCCCGATCGATGGGGAGTGGGGTGGTTCTGCTCCTTCTGGTCGGACTCCTGGCCGTTCCCGTGCACTCGGCACTGGCAGACGCGACGCCGTACCAGAAGCCCAGCGCTGACATCACCGCTGTGATCGACGCCCCGCTGACCCCGAGTACGATGGTCGATCCCACCCGGAAGTGGCTGCTCCTTCTCGAGCGGCCGAGCCTGCCGGGGATCGAGGAGCTGGCCGAGCCCGAGCTGCGTCTGGCGGGGATGCGTCTCAGCCCGCAGACCAACGGTCCCAGTCGTCGCCGGCCCTCTTCCGGAATGCAGCTGATCCGGATGGCCGACGACGAGCTTCGGGACGTGAAGGGTCTGCCCGAGAATCCGCGGATCGATGACGAAGAGTGGAGTGACGACGGCAGCAAGCTGCTCTTCACGAACACGACGTCCGACGGGATCGAGCTCTGGATCCTCGATTCGGAGAAGGCCGAGGTCAAGCGGCTCGTCGGCCCGGATGTGAGCATGACGGCGAACGTCGCACCGCGCTGGATCGACGAGTCGAACATCGTGTTCCTCCGCGTGCCTCCCGATCGTGGTCCCGCGCCCGAGGCGCCGCGCGTTCCCACCGGTCCCGTGATCCAGGAGAATCTGGGACAGAAGGCGCCGGCCGCGACCTATCAGGATCTTCTCGCGAGTCCATCGGACGAGGATCTCTTCGACCATTACCTGACCACCCAAGTCACGCTGGTGAACTTGAAGGGAGCGTTGCGTCCGATCGGTCCCTCGGATGTCTACTGGGAAGTGCGACCCGCTCCCGGTGGCCGCTATCTGTTGGTGCAGCGTCTGCATCGGCCCTATTCGTACCTCGTCCGCGCGGGCCGCTTCCCGGTGCGGACGGAAATCTGGACGACGGAGGCCGAGCGCGTCCGCGAGCTGTACGACTCGCCGCTCCAGGAGCAGATTCCGATCGCTTCGGGCAGCGTGCAGACCGGTCCGCGGTCGTTCGAGTGGCGGGATGACGCGCCCGCGACCGTCATGTGGACCGAAGCGCTCGACGGGGGAGACGCGGCCGCCGAGGCCGAGTACCGGGATCAGCTCTATACCTTGGAAGCGCCTTTCGAAGGACGGCCGCGGCCGTTGGTCAAGCTGACGCTGCGCTACGGCGGGATCACCTGGGGAAGCGGACGCCTGGCGCTGGTGAACAGTTGGGAGTGGAAGACGCGACGGCAAATGACGCAGATCATCCAGCCCGGTCAGCCCGAGCTCGATCCGGTCGTGCTGTTCGACCGGTCCTGGGAGGATCGGTACAACGACCCCGGATCTCCCATCACCCGCGTCAACGAGATGGGTCGTCCGGTGCTGATGACGGCGCAGGACGATCACACGATCTTCCTTTCCGGGATCGGCGCTTCCCCCGAGGGTAATCGCCCCTTCCTCGATCGACTCGACCTCGAGACCCGGCAGACCGAGCGGCTGTTCCGCTCGGAGGCGCCGTACTACGAGCGGGTGATCACGCT
>JAGQHR010000590.1 GCA_020431745.1 Candidatus Eiseniibacteriota bacterium | reverse complement strand
ATGATCTTGCCGTTGCCCCGGACCGGCCCGTCCAGCCGCTGGAGGTTGCAGTTGACGACGAAGATCAGATTGTCGAGACCTTCCCGCGCGGCCAGGGTGAGCGCACCGAGGCTCTCGGGCTCGTCGGTCTCGCCGTCTCCGACGAAACACCAGACGCGCGCATCGCTCTTCTCGATGAGACCGCGAGATTCCAGATAGCGGTTGAAGCGCGCCTGATAGATCGCGTTGATCGGCCCGAGCCCCATCGAGACCGTCGGATACTCCCAGAAGTCCGGCATGAGGCGCGGATGCGGATAGCTGGAGAGCCCGTTGCCCCCCGTCTCCCGCCGGAAGTTGTTCAGCTGTTCCTCGGTGAGGCGGCCTTCCAGAAACGCGCGGGCGTAGATGCCCGGAGCGGCATGTCCCTGGATGAACACCATGTCGGCACGCGGGTCGTGCTCGCGTCCCCGGAAGAAGTGGTGGAAACCGACCTCGTAGAGGCTGGCGGACGAGGCGTAGGTGGAGAGGTGTCCGCCCAGACCGTCATAGCGATGATTGGCCCGGGTCACCATGACCGCGGAGTTCCAGCGGATCAGCCGGCGGATGCGCCGCTCCATGTCCGGATCCCCGGGGTAGGGGGGCTCCTGCTCAGGACTGATCGTGTTGATGTATCGGGTCTGCGTCGTCGGCGGAATCCCGACACCCAGCATGCGCGCGCGCTTCATCAGCTTGTAGAAGAGGAACTGGGCGCGCGAGGTCCCTTCGCGTTCGACCACCCGATCCAACGCCTCGATCCACTCGGAGGTCTCCTGCGGATCGATGTCCGGAAGCTGCTGCTTGAATTGATCGAAGATCATCGTGCCGTCCTTTGGCCCTCGGAATCGCTGACCCGTTGCTCCATGCGACAGTAGGCGAACGAGTTGCCCCTGGCAAGCGGACGGGGTAGCCCGCCCCGAGCGGCTCCGCTTGGGTCACGCGACGATCCGCAATACCATTCGGCCATTCGGAACCGGATCCACAGACCCCAAACCGCGAGGGCCCCCCAATGAAACCAGCCGAACCGGCGATCGATCTTCGATCGGACACCGTCACCCTCCCCACCGTTCCGATGCGCGAGGCCATGGCCCGGACTCCGGTCGGGGACGATCAGTTCGGTGAGGACCCCACGATCAACCGTCTCCAGGAGCGCGTGGCTGAGATCCTCGGAAAAGAGCGAGCACTGTGGATCCCGACCGGAACGATGGCGAACCAGATCGCGCTGCGCACCCTGACCCGACCGGGCGACGACGTCGTCGTGTGCGCGGGCAGCCACACGGTCCATCATGAGACCGGCGCGTCCGCGGCCAACGCCGGTGTGCAGCTCACGGAGATCGGTGCCGACGGAATCTTTTCCGCGGAACAGTTCGTCGCTGCCTGCAAACCGGCCGGACACATCGTCGCGCCGCCGACGACGCTGGTCGAGATCGAGAACACCCACAATCGCGCGGGCGGCGTCGTGGTGCCGCAGGACCGAGTGGAACGCATTTGCCGGGCCGCCCGGGATCGGGGCGTCGCATCGTACCTCGACGGAGCCCGTCTCTGGAACGCGAGCGCGGCGACCGGTCACTCCCCCGCTGCACTCTCGGCGCCCTTCGATCTCGTCTCGGTCGCGTTCTCGAAGGGGCTGGGAGCACCTGGCGGATCGATGCTGGCGGGCTCGCGGACGATCCTCGAACGGGCCCAACGCTATCGCCGGATGGCCGGCGGGGCGATGCGGCAGGTCGGCTTCTTCGCCGCGGCCGCGCTCTACGCCTTGGATCATCATCTCGATCGGCTGGCGGAGGATCACGCGAACTGCCGGCTCCTGGCGGAACGTCTGGCGCTTTGTCCGCGGGTACGGATCGATCTCGACCGCGTGCGCACCAACATCCTCATCTTCCATCTGACTCCGGACGGACCGACCGCGGCCGAGGTCGTCGACGCCGCGCGCGATCAGGGCGTGCTGGTCTTCGCCTTCGGTCCGCGCACCGTGCGCGCGGTGACCCATCTCGATGTCAGTCGGGAGGACTGCGAAGCGGCGGCGGATCGGCTCACTCGCGCGATCGAAGCGTGAGCGACGCTGCCGGCAGCGGAACGTCGCGCGTCACGCTCCAGTTGGCCACGGCGAGCCAGGTGGGTGTGATGGCTCCGGTCGCGAGCCGCAGTCCCAGCGACTCCAGCTGCTGCCGGTAGGCGGCGGCCAAGTCGGTATCCTCCGAGAACACGTGCTGCGACTGCGGGATCGACTCCGTCGCGTCGGCGTCGTAGAGCCGGGACCAGAAAGCGCACTCGAGATCCACCGGCGCATCGTCCAGGAAGCCCGTCAGCCGACGCGCGAACGCGAGCTGGTCGGCGTCGTCCGGAGTCGCCCGCGGATACCCGGTTTCCGCGACGACGACGCGGCGCCCCGGAAACTGTGCGATCGCGTCGCGCACGAGATCCAACGTCTCGTCCGGCCCCAGCACCTGGTGATAGTCACGGTCGCGGCCGTAGACCGACAATCCGATCGGGTCGCCCAGCTCGAGGATGGGACGCAACGCCTCGAACCATCCCCCGTCCACCGCCTCCCCGTAGGCGAAGGTGGTTCCGACTCCGACACCGGGATCGGAGATCGCGAGGGAGTCGCGACACGCCCGCAGCAACGATCGGAAGTCATTCTCTTGATCCGGGTGTTGCGCGAGATAGACATCGGTCTCGCGGCCGACCCAGAGATAACGTACCCGTCCTCCGGCCCGTTCGAGGAGTGCCCGGGCGAACCGGGTGAAGCGCACCTGGAGGTTGACGCTCTCGATCCACTGCCCCCGCAGGTCCACCGGCAAGGTGCCCCGCGCCTGGTTCTCGATCAACACCACCGCCACCGACAGCCCGAGGTCGTACTCCTCCGCCTGCCGCACGTGATTGTCGAGAAAGGTCCAGTCGTAGTGCGCGAGCTGGCTCTCGGTCTCGCCCCAGTCCAGCTGGAGCGACGCGAGCGGAAACGCACCCTGCGAAAGATCGGAATACGCCTCGACGAGCAGAGGATCCGTGGCCGGCGCGCCCCGGGGATCGACGGCGACCCCCAGCGGAACCCGATGGGGCTCGGGTGGGTCGGCATGCTCGTCCCCGCAACCGAAGAGTCCGGCGCAGAGACCGGCCCACAGGAGGGGCGGGAAGAGGTGGAGCCTCGGACGACCGGAGTCGCCGCGTGCGCGCCATCCTCGAGACCGGACCGATTCGTGGGACCGGGGATTTATCGAGCCCAAAAG
>JAGQHR010000589.1 GCA_020431745.1 Candidatus Eiseniibacteriota bacterium | reverse complement strand
GAGCAAACATCCCAACGGCAGGGCCACCCGCCAGAAGTGTCGAGACGGCGACCTACACGCGCGGCCCGACGGCATCAGTAGGTCCATCCCAGGCTCGCGTTGACGTGGAACGCCTCCTGCGCGGGGGATGCCGTGAGCGGAAACCCGACATCCACGCCGAGGTAGCGCACCCAGGGCAGGCGGATGCGCACGCCGTACCCCGCACCGACGGAGAGGCGTTGCGCGGCGAGGTCATCGCTCCACGAAACGCCGGTGTCGACGAACACGAGACCCGCGAGTGTGGGACGGGCGGCGGGTCCGACCCAGGGTGCCCGCAGCTCGATCGAGCCGGACGCGAGATGCGTTTCTCCCTGCGGGCGGCTCAGCGACTGGCTGGGGAAGCCGCGCACCGAGTAGAGTCCACCCAGGTAGAGACGTTCGTAGAAAGGAGCGCGTGGACCGACGCCGGCGAGCTGGGTCCGCGCCGCGATGGCCGCACCCCTGCCGAGCGGCAGGTAGCCGCGCAGGTCGAGGAGCCCCCGCCCGAAGGCACCGTCCGGGAACGCGATCCCTTCCAGCTCGACCGTACCCGCGACGCCATGCTGGAGGAGCTCGGGCCCCTGCCGCCGGTCCAGCCGCGCTCCGACCCCGAACCGGGTCAGGTGCTGGCGCTCCAGATCCCGCGCGACTCCGGGAGGCAAGTCCTCGAACGGGACCTCGGTGCCGGCTTTGCGACCCTCTTCTTCGTTCTTCTGGTAGATGCGTGCGCTCGAATCGGCCTCCGCGCTCTGCTCGGCGACCCAGCCGAAGAGGCTCGTGCCCCCCCGGAGCTCGCTGCCGAGGCGGAGCTCCAACCCACCCCGTCGGACCGGGTGTGCGATCTCGGTGTCTTGGTAGAAGTAGACCCGGTCCACCGTTTCCGCGGTGGCGCGGGCGCGCCAGAACAGGCCGCCGCGCGGGCCGGCGGCGCGCCCCGCCTCCAACACGACGCCGCCAACGCGGTACCCGAAGCGCACTCCCGCTCGCAGAGTTTCCCCGTGGCCGCTCGCGTTGTCGAAGTCGAGCTCGGCCGGAATGAGGTACCAGCCGGTCAGGTCTTCATAGCCCAGCCCGAACCGCAGCTGCGGGCCGCGCTCTTCCGCGTCGATCACGGCCACGATCCTGCCCGGAGCGGAACCGGGACGCGTGTGCACGCTCGCGCGCACGAAGATGCCGCGGTCGACCAGGGGATCGGCGAGATGGAAGAGAGCATCGGGCGCGATCGCGTCGCCGGGCCGAACGACGAGGTTGTGCAGCACGGTCTCCCGCGTCGTCTTGACGGCGCCTTCGATCACGATGTCCTCGATGAGGAGGGTGCCGGATCCGTCGGACGTCTCGGCTCGCGGTACCGTAACCGCCGCGGCGGACAGGACGACTCCCAGCAGCAGGGCCAGGACTCGGGGGATCGGGGGTCTGCGCCGGATCGGCGACGCGTGGCGCTTCGAGATGGTGGAATCGATGGTGCTCACAGTGCCGGTGGGGCAATCGCCGTGCCCGTTCCCTTCCGGTGCCGCCCCGAGCACGGAAACCCAGGCGGGATCGCGGCTTCCGGTCGGACGATTCTCGGCGCGCGATCCGTTGACCGCATCGGGACCGCAGCGTTCGCGCACGCCGTGTGAACCTGCGCCACACTCGGGAGCGGGGGACACGGGCGTCCCGCGTCCGGTCACGGCGACGGCGGTGCGCGGCGACGAGGCGATCACGGGTCGGGGCGGCTCACGTGAAGATGCGCTGGATCTCGTCGATCGCCTCGGGGAGGGCGAAGACGACCACCCGATCTCCCTCGAACACCTGCGAGTTTCCGCGCGGCACGATGACCTGGGTTCCTCGGATGATCGCCCCGACGACGGCTCCGCGCGGGAGGTTGAGCTTGTTGAGCGTGCGCTTGATCGCACGGGCCTTGTTGGTGACGAGCAGCTCGACCGCCTCGGCGTCGTTCTCCTTGAGCTGCGCGAACGACAGGATCTCGCCCTTGCGGAAGTACTTCATGACGGCGGTCGCGGTACTGAGACGGACCGAAACCGCGGCGTCGACGCCGACCACGTGGACCAGCGGAACGTAGTTCGATCGCCGGATGACGGAGATGGTCTTCCGGGCGCCCAGGTGCCGTGCCAACAGGCACGACATGATGTTGGTCTCCTCGTCGTTGCTGGCCGCGATGAAGGCGTCCATCGCCTCGACGTTCTCCGAGCGGAGCAGATCGACGTCGGTCCCGTCCCCGGTGAGCAGCAACACCTTGTCGAGCTCGGGCGCGACCATCTCGGCCTTGGCCTGGTTGAGCTCGACCAGCTTGACGTGGATCTTGTGGTCGACCAGATGACGGGCGAGATGTCGGGAGATCGGTCCGGCGCCGATGATCATCACGTTCTTGATGGGGGCGACCTCCTGCGCGATCAATCCCATCACGTCGGGCATGAGCCAGCTCTCGCCGATCAGGAAGACATGGTCCTCGGGCTGCAGGGTGGAGTCGCCGTCGGGAATCAGGGTCTGGCCGTTGCGGATGATCGCCACCAGGGTGACGGGGAGGGGACCGTACTTGCGGTCCAGCTCTTTGAGCGTGAGCCCCAGGACCTCGCTCTTCGCGTCGACATAGAGGCCGACCATGCGGACGCGGGCATCGCCGAAGTCGGTCACGTCGGTCGCGCCCGGGAGCGAAACCAGCCTCTCGATCTCGAGCGCGGCCTCCAGGTCCGGGTTGATCATCAGGTCGACGCCGACTCGCTGCATCGAGCGACCCGAGCGGTGGGCGAAGTAGTCGTTGTCCTTGACCCGGGCGATGCGCCGGGGGATCCCGAGGGTCCGTCCGGTCACACAGGCGACGATGTTGATCTCGTCCACGTTCGTGACCGCGATGATGGCGTCCGCGCCGCTCGCCTCGGCGCGTTCGAGGACGGCGAGGCTCGCCCCGTTGCCGTGGACCACCATCGCATCGAGGTCCTGCTCGGCCTGCCGCACCTTGACCTCGTCGTCATCGATCAGGATGACGTCGTGGCCCTCCGCGGAGAGGTGCGATGTGATGTGGGTGCCGACTTCCCCGGCCCCGACGACGACGATGCGCATAGGATCTCGACGCTCCGTCCCACGCTCTCCGGAAGACGTCCGGAGGAAGAGGGTCCGCTCCGACTACGGCTGCAGAGGTTCCCGCTCCCGGGGCGATGAGTCCAGCGGGAAAACCCGGAGCGCCGGGCCACCGCTTTCGTGCCGCGTTCCGACGACCCGGGGCCCTG
>JAGQHR010000588.1 GCA_020431745.1 Candidatus Eiseniibacteriota bacterium | reverse complement strand
TGTTCTACGTGGTGGACGATCACCGCACGACGCTCTCCGGATTCGACACCCGCTATGCGAACCGGATCTCCGGCTCCGAGATGCGTGCGATCGAGGATCTCTATCCGAGCGTGGCCGGCTATCTCGCGAGCGGACGGATCCTCACCCGGCTCCAGCGATCGTTCTTCTCAGGCGATCCCATGACGGAGACGCTGACCCTGGTGCAGGCCGCGAACGACGACGAGGTTCGGACCTCCCAGAGCGGCGGCTTCCTCCTGGGGATGATCGGCGGGTTCCCGGGGCAGCTGCTGGGATTGGTGGGCTTGGCCGGGGCTTTGGGGGCGCTCCGGCGACGTCGCTAGTCGTCACCGGAGCCCTGAGAGATGCTCGATCGGACCGGGAGCGGCGGCCCGCTAGCGTCCGGCGGCGTCCAGCGCCTCGCGGATGCGGGACAGGCGCGTCTCCCTGTCCCGTGCGAACCGCTCGATGCCTTCCTGCAGCCACTTCTGTGACAGGTGCGCTTCCTCGATCACTTCGTCGACGTTGCCGCCGGTGCGCCACCGATCATCGAAGTCGCTCGTCATCGCGTACTCCGCGGCGATGTGGTGGGGGAGCCAGTCCCAGCAGACCCGGCGCGAGCGATTCGAGATGACGGTCGAGTCGATCCAGTCCTCCATCGGCAGGACCCGCCGGCGGTAAGCCTCGTCCTGCAGCTTCCAGAGCTGCGGGGAGATGACCGCGACGACCTTGACGTTGGGGCCGGATTTCCCCAACTCGGGCAGGAGCTGGACCACGTTCGCGGTGGTCGAGGTTCCGGTCACGAGGATCGTCCCCTGCTTGGGCCGTCCCGGCGTGAAGTCGCGCATGACGTACGCGCCCTTGGCCGCCGCGAAGTGCGAGTCCATGCCGAGAGCCTGGCGGTCCGGGATCGCGACCGGGGGGCGCGTCAGATGCAATGCGATGATGTGCGCCTTGGTGCGCAGCGCGGCTGCGATCACCACCGGGACCTCGTTGTATTCCCAGGGATGGACGTCGATGACGTGACCGTCGGGGAAGAGCTGGGTCACCCCGGTGGCGAAGACGCCGAAGTGGGTTCGGCTGTCGTCGGCGGTCTCGGGTCCGGAGTGTCCCGCGACCCAGATCACCTTGCCGACCTGGATTTCCGAGTCCTGCGCCAGCTGGCTGAAGAGTCGCATCGGTCCGTACTTGAGATAGCTGAAGGAACCGTAGGTCGAGCAGGCCGCGCCGAAGCCGTCGAACTCCTCGAAGGGCTTGTTCGAGAGGTTGACGGTGGCGATGCCGACCGACATCCCGGAGTTGCAGAACTCGGTGATCTCTTGCGGGAGGAGCGCCCCGTCCTGATTGGTGTTCCGGTCGTACCAGTCCCAGCCCGGGGTGCCGTCGAAACCCTTGGCGAAACCGGAGAGGTTGGTCGAGTCGGCGAGGTCGGCGGAGAGAGCGAGGAAGAGGGGACGTCCATACTTCTTCCGTCCCCAGCTGTTGCACCACGCGCCCCAGGTCCCGAGCGCGGCCCGATTCGGTGCGGACTCTCCCGGCGCCTTCCACATCTCCGCCGGATAGGCTTCGACGTCGGTCAGCTCGGGATCGCTCCAGGGATTGCGTCCGAGATCGAGCCGGCACTTGGGATGGTTCTGCGGCACGGAATCTCCGATCCGCACCAGCGTGTCGGCCAGATAGTCGACGAGCGCCTGGTCGTCGTGCATCACCTGCACGACCTTGCGGAAGTTGGTCTCGACCTGGCGGCGCCATTCCGCGGGATCCTTGGGGACGGGCTGTCCGAAGCCGGCGAAGTCGACGCCGTACTTCTCCGCGAACGCCCTCTTGGTTTCCCAATAGATCTCGCTGTTCGACTTGTGCGGTGCGCCGTGGCTCGCATAGTCGTACTTGAGATAGTCGCGTCCCTTACGAGTCTTGACCCAGCACATCCGCGGGAGATTCTTCGCGTTCGCGTAGATGCATTCCGAGAGCGCGCGGTGGACACCGTTCCACTCCATGCCGTCTTCCGTCCCCGTGACGTGCCAGCCGTAGGGCTCGAACCAATCGCGCGGCGTGCCCGGAATGACCGAGGACGTCGCGTGTTCGTCGATCCCGAAGTCGTTCCAGTCGACGACGTAGACCAGGTTGTCGAGACCGAGCCCCCAGGCGGAGTTCCGCGTTTCGTGGGTCGCGCCCGTGGTGAGCCCGCCTTCCCCCTCGAAGGCGTAGACGCGCACGTCGTCGGCGCCCGCGCGCTTGAGCGCCATGGCGGGGCCGGCGGCCGGTGGCGAGCCGTGGCCGGAGGGGCCGGTGTTGAACTTCACGAAGAGGGTCTTGCCCTCCATCTCCGCGTGTCCCGGGAGCCCACCGTTGCGGCGGAACGTCATCAGGTCTTCCCAGACGAGGGCGCGCTCCTCGAAGTTCGGGATCGCGAAGCGCTCGTCGCCGGTCTGGGCGTGCTTGTGCCGGAGCGCTTCCGTCAGGGCCGCGAGCGTGCTGTAGAGCAGCGGCGTACAGTGTCCCGCTACCAGCACGAAGCGGTCGTTGAACCGCTTTTCGGGGTGGCGCAGATCCCACCGCATGATGTCGCCGAGGAGCGTGGCCACCATGGCGTGGACCTTCGAGCGCGATCCGCCGGGATGTCCGCTCTGCCGGTAGTTGAGGGTCATGTCGATGAATTGATCGATGATGTCCTTGGTCTTCTCCCAATGCGGATGATGCGGGAGATGGCTGGAGAAGACATCCTCAGCGCGGTCGGTGGCCTTGGTCTGCACGGTCGCTCCCTTTCCTGATCGGGTGTGTGCGCGCTCGGAACCGGGGGAAAACCAACTTGAGGAGCGGATCACGGGAGGCGGATCCGCGCCAGCGGGGATTTCCGCAACGCCCATCGGAGCGCGCGCACGGAGATTCGCATGGGGCGTCAGAAGGGGTCAACCCGCACCTGCGCCGACGGCGGAGGACGGGAACCCCGGCCGCGGCGGATGGTAACCTCTCTGTCGGTAGGTCTTTCCAACCCTCGCGGGATTTCGATCCCCTCGAATCACAGGAGCCGGAACCATGAAACCTTTCCCCACCCGGGGCCGAGCCCTGCTGGCGATCGTCGCCGGCATCGGGCTCTGGTCCTGCGCCACGCCGGACCCGGAACGGGTCGAGATCGTGGACGATTCGGCGCTCGCGACGTTCGCGGACAGCACGCTCGAGCTCTCGCCGCTGCTCTTCGAGGTCGGTGGGGTCTCGCTCAACGACCGGTGTCCGGTTCGCAAGGCGAGG
>JAGQHR010000587.1 GCA_020431745.1 Candidatus Eiseniibacteriota bacterium | reverse complement strand
GACGGCGTACATCCGGTAGTCTTCATCCCGATTGAGCATGATCACTTCGAGCTTCTGATCCCCGTCGATGTCCCCGAAGTACAGGATGTTCTGTCGGTCGTTCGCCCCGGCCATCGCATCCGCGTCGTAGATCCAACTCGTGACCGGTTGACCCTCGCAATCCAAGGCCGATATCTGCCCTATGTTCTCGGTGTAGCGAAGTACCTCGAAGCAGGAGTCCTCGTTCAGGTCTCCGACAGAGAAACAGAGCGTCCCCGGTGGCACCGGGCTGGGCCAGCCGACGAGCGGAACCGCGGGCTCCTGTGCTTCTGTGATCACGGTGGACAACAGGAGAGACGACAGCAGGAGTAGTCTCCGTCGATTGCATCCGGTACTCCTCACGGGCAGTTGGCGTACTCGAGGCAAGTCAGGGAGTCCTGCCCCTGGTCGAACCCGCAGTCCGGGAAGGGCGGTGGAATCGGCTGACCACCCTTACGGACAGACCGAGTTCCTGCACGGCAGAGGCGGAGCGCGCCGAGCAGACTGAAGCGCCCCGGGACAGACCCCACGTAACCGCGCTACCGATCCGGCCCGGGGTGCGAGTCCTTCGCCTTCCGCTGCGGCCGATTCTCCACCCCGGTGCGCTTGGCGGACTTCAAGGACATCCCCAGCCGGCTGAGCCGGCCCGAGCTCCCGCAGGCGCCGATCGATCGCGTCGGTGCTCATGTCGGTCTGCCGCGGCCTCACCGTTCCCCGAGTCACCTACAGGTCGCGCAGGATGCTGCAGCAGGGCAGCCAATACGCTACAGCCGCGAAGACCGCGTAGGATGCGGACAACAGGGCGAAGGCGACCGACAGCGGTACGACCTGCGCTCGTCGCCCCGCTCCGATGGTCCACCCCACGACGCCGATCATAGCCAGGGGCACGAGGTAGGCGGCGACTGGATTGACGGTCATGAAGAACTGCGTCAACACCGGGAGCTTCTGCCCGAGGTCGCGGTAGATGGACTGGAAGCCGGGGGGCAGCACGGACGAGGCGACCGCGATCCCCGCTTGGAACAAGAGCGTGCTCGCGACGACGAACCCGAGGAGGATGAAGCCGTCACCCCGAGAGTTGGACTCCGGCGCTTCGGCAACCATGGTCTCGCCTCCTTCCTTCCCATGTGCGAATGGCACGACTCCGTGCTCACGGCGCGATGTCCTCATCGGGAAACGCCTGCCGGAACTCACTCCGACTCTACTCCGGCAAGGACGGCGCGACCTTGATCACCTTCTCCCGGCGGATCTGCACCGTGCCGGGTTTCGCGCCCTTCGGCTTGGTCACGAACTTCGCTCGAGTGCAGGATACCGCGACCTTGCCGCCGGCGCGCGCTTTGGAGTGATAGGCGGCGATCGCGGCGGCGGCTTCGATGGTCTGTTTGTCGGGCTCTTCATCCTCGACGCGCAGGATGACGTGGCTGCCCGGCATGCCGCGGACGTGGAACCAGAAGTCGTTGGCGTTCGCGATGCGAATCGACAGGCGATCGTTGTCGGCGTCGGTCTTCCCGGCGAGGACGATCCAGCCGCCGGGCAGTTCGTAGCGATGGAGCTCCGGCTCGGGAGGTCGCTTCGACACGCTCACGCGCCGGGGATGATGCCGAGCTTGGTCAGCAGCATGCGGTGGATCGCTTCGGAGCGATCCGCGATCGCCTGGATCTTCTTGATCTCCCCGGTGTCGAGCCACACGCCATGGTCGCGGCACTGGTCGATCACCAGGTGCACGCTCTCGTCGTAGCTCAGCCGATTCATGGTCTTCCCGCACTTCGGACAAGGGGCGGGATCGGTCGGCCCGGTCGAGAACGCGGTGCGCGCATCGAGGATCTGGCGCCGCTCGTCGGGCGTGAACTCGAGCGTTCGCCGCTCGAGGATCTGCTCGAGCTCGCCCGAATCCAACCAGAACCCCCAACACTGCGAGCACATGTCGACCTCGACCCCCTCGTAGTCCGTCGTCATCAGGGAGAGGTGGCAGCGCGGACAATCCATGGCGAGCCCTTCCGGTGGGACCTGGGAGGGACATTGTCACGCAGGACGGGCGAAGAGCGCAACGGCGTTCGCGACCTCACGGCCGGGTGCCTCGTTCCGGACAGGACCGCGCGTGCCCGACGGGTGACCGTGCTCGTCCGATCGGCCAACCATCACCGCGTCCGCCCGAGCCGTATCGGTCTCGAGTCGATTTGCCCCGAGGGAATCACTCGGGATTGCCGTCATTCCGGGGATGTGCCCGGTTCGCGAAGCACGGACCGGGCAGCCCCTGCCCCTGGCGGAGAGGAGCAGACCACCGGAGGACGGGGGAAGATGCAACCTTCTTGGGGGGGAAGCAGACGTGTCGGCTCCGAGGATCGCGCGCGGATTCGGGCAAGAGTCCGATCCCGTCCCGCGATGCCGAAGAACCGAAGAAAGTGGGGTTCCCGTGACTGTTCTCGCATCACTGGCCAGTCTCGACGCACCGACCTTTGCCACACCGACCCAGGGTGGTGCTCCGGGTCCGATCCGATACCAGCTGCTTCTGCTGTTCGCCGTCACTCTGGTGGCCTCCGCTCCCGCGATCGGGAACGGACAGTGTCAAGTGGCCGAACTGACCGCGCCCGATCTCTCCTACTTCGGGAACGAGATGTTCGGATACTCGCTCGGGTTCGATGGCGAACGCATCATAGTCGGCGCCCTCGGGGCCGACGGAGCGAGCTTCCACACCGGCGCTGCATACATCTTCGTTCAGGATCAGGGCGTCTGGGTCCTCGAGCAGAAGGTCTTTCCCAGCTCGACCGGGTTCGTCGGCCTCGCGGGCATCGACGTCGACATCGACGGCGACGTCGCCATCGTCAGCGACCTCTCCACCGCCTCGGTGACCGTGTTCCGACGCGTCGCCGGAGTCTGGACCGAAGAGGCGACGATCGTGTCGCCCCCAGATTTCTCGCAGTACGGTCGGTTCATCGCGCTCGACGGCGATCGCGTCGTCGTGTGTGACTACTTCGCCAATGGCGGTCTCGGCCGTCTCTTCATCTACCGATACGACGGCACCGACTGGGCGCTCGAGTACGAGCCGGCGCTCCCCGCGCTCCCCGGTGCCCAGTTCGGACACGCGTTCGCGGTGGACGGGGACCGCGTCGTCGTGGCCGCGCCGCAGACCGACCCGGCCGGTGCCGTTTTCATCTACGACTACGATCCCACCTCGGGTTGGCAGGAGACGATTCTCGAGGGTGAGGTCGGCGAGCAGAGCTTCGGTCAGTC
>JAGQHR010000058.1 GCA_020431745.1 Candidatus Eiseniibacteriota bacterium | reverse complement strand
GCTGCACGACACGAAGGCGCGGACGGTCTCGATGTTCCTGCAGTCGGAGTTCTCTCGGGTGAGCGCCAAGGTCGCCTCGGAGATTCTCGAGGCGGCCAAAGTGAAGGACCGAAGCCGTCCCGGCAACGTCCCGCGCGACGACGCCGAGCGGCTGCACCGGGCCATGGGCGAGGTCAAGATCATGGCCCCTCCCACGAACTGCATCTCGCCGATCGGGGAAGAGCTGCTGCTGAGCGCGCTGGAAGAGGAAGTCCGCGGAAACTTTCACGCCACGGTGACGCGTCCGCCCGCCGTCTATCGCGGGAACCCGTTCCAGGTCGAGGTGGGTCTCGCCTATGGCGGGGATCTGCCGGCCGACGATCTGATCACGCTCTACCGCTACGCGAACCGCGTGCCGCTGCAGTACCAGCAGTCGGCGTGCGCGATCACCAAGGCGGTCCTGAACGTGGACTGGAAGAAATACCATCTGGCACAGTCGAGGGGCGCGCTGCCCACCGGTCCGATGGTGTTGGTCGTGCACATCGCCTCGGTCTGGGTGCCCTTCACGAGCGAGTCGAAAGAGGCGGTGGCGCACTACCCCGAGATCATCAAGGAGATGCGGCTTGCCCTCATGGATGCGGGGAGGCGGCTCGGGATGCACATCCGCCGGCAGCGTCGGGACGCCGACGAGCACAAGAAGCGTTCGTACATCCAAAAGTACATTCCCCACATCGGGGCGGCCCTGCAGGACATCCTCAAGCTGTCGGATCCCGAACGCGAGACGACGGTCGAGACACTGACGGATGTCCTGGAGCGCTCGCGCGACGCCACGAAGTGAACGGCCGCGCGGAGCATGGATCATCCACGCGCGGAGTCGTCCGGAGGCGGTCCTCGAGTCTTCGTGAACAGGATCGCAGGCAGGGTCAACGAACCGGTCATCGATAGGGAGAGAGACGATCATGGCCACGATGAACAAGGCGCAGCTGACCGAGATCCGCAAGCGGAACAAACACCTGGATCAGGAAGCGCTCCGCGTCATCGAGAGCACCGCCAAGGACATCTACGTCAAGGTCAACAAGCGGAAGAAGCCGGACCTCCAGATGCCGATCCGGTCGCTTTCGAACGTCAGCTACTCGCGGAAAACGGGATACCTGGAGATCGGAAAGCAGCGCAAGGTGCGGACCCTTTCCGTCAACACGGTCAAGACGTTCGCTCAATCGCTGCGGATGATGGCGCTCTCGAAGGAGCTCATCGAGACCAACGACTTCGCGACCAAGCGAGATGCCTACTACCAGTCGAAGAACTGGGGTGATGCGATGTTCCACGAACAGACCGAGTCTGACGCGGTCATGGACGACATCGAAGCCCTCTTCTCGATCGACAAGCTGAGCCGGGAGCAGCTGCGGTTCATTCCGGACGAGCACGGCGGCGCCGTCGCGGGTGAGCTGATCGTGCTCGATCCCGACATCGAGACGGGAGAGGTCGAACGGATCGACTGCACGCGTTTCGGGTCGGGGGCGTACTCCATTCCCAGCTCGGTCGAACACCTCTCGTTCGAAACCAACGCGAAGTTCATCCTCGTCATCGAGACCGGCGGTATGTTCCAGAGGCTGCAGAGCCACAAGTTCTGGAAGACCGCTGGCTGCATCCTCGTCTCGATGGGAGGAGTTCCGACCCGGGCTACTCGGCGGTTCATCCGGCGGCTCGCCGACGATCGAAAGCTTCCCGTCCACGCCTTCGTGGACTGCGACCCGTACGGAATCTCCAACATCTACCGCACCCTCAAGGTGGGAAGCGGGAACGCCGCGCACATCAACCAGTTCTTTTGTGTTCCGCAGGCGACCTTCCTCGGCGTCACCCCGTCGGATATCGTCGACTACAAGCTGCCGACCCATCCGCTCAAGGACGTCGACGTCAAGCGCGCTCGGGATGCAATCAAGAACGACCCCTTCTTCCAGGAGCACAAGTCCTGGGCCAAGGCGATGAACGAGCTGCTCAAGATGGGCGTCCGTGCCGAGCAGCAGGCTCTCGCCAAGTGGGGGCTCAACTACGTGATCGAGGAGTACCTGCCCCGCAAGCTCGCGGCCCCCGAGAAGTTCTTGCCGTGAGCGATCGTCCGGATGGCTCGGACCAGCCGCCGGACGGCGGGGAGCCTCCCCGTCGTCTCGGCCTGCATCCGCTGGCGCGCATTCTCTCGTACTGCGGGACGTTGTTGCTCGTCCTCAACCTCTCGACCTTGATCGTGCTCACTTCGTACCTCGCGATTCGGGGGGAGACCGGGGATCTCACGAAGCGGCTCGAAGAGCTGAGTCAGACCGTCAACGCCGAGCTTCTGCTCGTCTCCTACCTCGTAGTGGGCCCGGTTGTCTGGCTCTGGACCCGCCTCTATCGCACCAAGATCGAGGGCCGATCCATGCGCAGTCTGGGCTTCGCGCCCGGTGGGATGCGGAGTACCTGGATCGGGATCGCGATCGGCGCCCTCGCGCCCGGGTTGATCGTGGCCGCGGGCTTTCTGAGCGGCGTCTACGGCCTGGCCGACCCGTCGATGGACGGGAGCATGCAACCGGCCACCACCGGGACTCTCATGACGATGAGCCTCGGCACGATCCTGAAGTTGCTGCTGCTCTTTGCCGGGTTCGTGCTGCAGTCAGGATCCGAGGAGCTGGTTCTCCGAGGCTATGTCCAGCGCAACATGGTGGAGTGGAAGGGGCCGAGCCGAAACCTGGTCTGGATCCTGATCGTGCCGTCACTCCTCTTTTCCCTCTTTCACGGATTCAACCCGGACTACAGCGCGATCGCGGCGGTCAATACGGTCCTGATCGGCGTCCTCTTCGGGGCGATTGTGCTCGCCAACGGCCAGCTCTGGACCGCGATCGGCCTCCACGCGGGTTGGAACTTCGGGCTCGCCTGCATCTGGTCGCTTCCGGTCTCCGGCCTCTCCACACATCATCTGCTGTCGATGGAGATCCGAAGCGAGGGTTCCGTAACGAAAATGCTCTTCGGGGGCGGCTACGGTCCCGAGGGGGGATTGCTGAGCACGGCGATCGTCGTCGCCGGGATGGCCTGGGCGCTGCCGAAGGCGATGGATCGCTGGATGGTCGATGGCTGGGGCCTGGGCGCCGAGGACGCGGCCGCCGCAGCGTCGGCCGGGGACGATTCGGCTCGCTGAGGCCGGGGCAGCTTCGTCCGGACGATCGCGTCGGCGTCGTCGCCTCCGGGATCAATGCCTGTCCACGGTTCGGAGAACGGTTGTCCTGGCCGCGTGGCCGGGGCGACCGACATCGCCCCGACCGCAGCAGGCCGTCTACGAGAGCCAACCCCAGGGCCCCGGCTTCTTCACCGTGCGGCCGTGGCGGCGGGTGACCGTGCCCTGGCTCAGGAACTGCAGTAGGTACCAGATGCCACCGGCTTTGTAGTTGGTCCCGCTGGCGCCGTCGCCCCCGAACGGTTGCTGATCGACGATCGCTCCCGTCGTCTTGCGGTTCACGTAGAAGTTCCCCGCGTACTCGCTGAGAATCGGGACGTAGCGGGTCAGGAAGTCTTCGTCCGACGACCACACCGCACCCGTGAGCCGGTAGGTGTTGTTCTCGATGATGCGAATCGCGTGATCGACGTTGTCGACCGGGCGCACCGCGGTGACGGGACCGAAGATCTCGACGCTGATCAGCTCGTGATCGTCGGTGTTGACCTCGAAGAGCGTCGGCTGGATCCAGAATCCCTCGGCATCGGAGAACTCGCCGCCCCAGATCGTGTTGACGTTCGAGTCCGCCTTGCCTCGCACGATGAACCCGCTGATGCTGTCGAACGCTTTGCGGTTGATGACCGGTCCCATGTCGGAATCACGCTCGAGCGGGTTCTTCACCTGGAACTTCTTCATCTGCTCGACGATCGCAGCCTGCAGATCCGGCCAGACCTTCTTGTCGGGCAGGACCAGGCTGTTGGCCGAACACTTTTGCCCGCTTCGTCCGAAGGCGCCGGCGATGATGCAGGAGGCGACGTCCCAGACGTCACAGTGCTTGTCGACGACCATGAAGTCCTTGCCGCCCGTTTCCGCGACGAATCGGGGGAAGTGCGGGCGGGCATGGTCGGGGGCGAAGAGAACGCCGGCGATGTTGCGGGCCGTGTCATAGCCACCCGTGAAGTTGACCGCGGTGAGCTGGTCGTGGGTCAGCACCGGAGGCATCATCTTGGAATGTCCGGTCACCATGTTGATGACCCCCGGTGGGAATCCCGCGTCCTCGATCGCTTTCATCAGCATCCAGGAAGTCATGGGAGCATCGCTCGACGGCTTCCAGATGACGGTGTTTCCGCACAGAGCCATCACCGTCGGAAGGTTGTAGCCGATCGCGATGGGGAAGTTGAACGGGGTGATCGCGGTCGTGAACCCCTTGAGCGGGCGGAGGTTCAATGTGTTCGTCTCGGCGCTGCCGTCCCCGAGGACCGTGCGGCAGAGCTCCAGGTAGAAGTAGGGATTGAACCGGATGAAGTCGATCATCTCGGCCCACCCGCCGCTGACTTCGGAAGCGTTGTAGCCGCACTCGTGCGCGGCCACGGCGCAGATTTCGTGGCGGCGCTCGTAGAGGAGCCACTCGAGGTCCCGGTACTTCTGCAGACGCGACTCCATCGGAAGCGCGGCCCAGGTCTTCTTCGCGTCGAGAGCGACGCGAACGGCCCGCGCGGCCTGTTCCTGAGAGGCGATCTGGAGACGGCAGAAGACTTCGCCGGTGGAGGGATCGATCGAGTCCTCCTTGTGATCGGACAGGACCTCCTCCCCACCGATGATCATCGGCACCTCGAAGTCCTTGGGGATCCCTCCGAGCGCATCATGGAAGGCGCTCCACTCGCGATCGTCTCCGCGATAGTTGAGGAGTGCTTGGTTGTGGGGTTTCTTCAGCGAGACGTTCATTGAGAGCTCCCTTTCCTCAGGCGGGACCAAAGCGCCAGGCGGTGCGGCCGCCGGCCCCGTTGGACGTGTTTTCACCCTCGTTTCCCGGCGATTCTATGGAGACCCCTGCCGGTACTCAACCTCGGCAAACCGAGCAGGGACTCGGGGCTGACCACACGGGTCCTCCGCTCCCGGCCCGAAGATCGACGGCCCGATCGCAGTCCTGGATTCGTCTCTCATAGTTCATAAAATATTGACTAGTAACTGATTATGGGGTTTTTTCGCCGAGGCCGCCGCCGCCGGCAACTTCTGCCCAGAGATCTCTGATAAGTGGGCGTGGAAACCGTAACTCCTTGCAGCAAGCCGTACCTACTCCGATATGGGCGTCTTCGGATGCTCTTTATCGGAATAATCTTGTTTGACAGGAAGACGATCCACTATCATTGACACTGTCATCTGTGGAGAGGATCTGGGGTCCGAGAGGACTCCGAACCCAAGAGGAGCAACAGAATCCATGAAGCGCATTGAGAAGAGCTTGGTGGCGCTTGCCCTGGTCGGGATTGCCGCCGGCATTGCCGGACCGGCTCATGCGTCGCTGTTTCTGGACAGCTGGGGTGTGAGCTACGGTAGCTGGGCCCCGAACTCGGCTGCGCCCAACGGCGGTATGGCCTACGTCGTCGAGGACTGGACCGGCGGCAACGGCGGTTACCTGGATCCGGGTTGGGGCGGCGACGCCTACGACGCCGAGGCCGCCTACATGGCGACCGACGGTCAGTATCTGTATGTCGCGGTCGTCACGGGTTTCCCCCTGTCCGGCCGTTGGGATGGCGGTCGTTACTACGCGGCCGGCGACCTCGCGATCGACGTGAACAACGATCGGGCGAACCAGCACGGGTATGACCACGCCGTCGACGTAAGCCAGGGTGGCGCGCTGCGCTCGGGCAACCTCGTCTGGCAGGACCCGGACACGGGTGGCGGTCAGGCTTGGGGCGGCGTCAGCGATCCGCTGCGCGTGACGAGCTGGAACAACTCGGCGAGCACCCAGTTCAGCTACGCGAGCTGGCAGGGTCGCTATGCGATCGAAGCGATCATCGATCTCGACGATCTGGGCGGCAACGCCGACTCCTACGCGATGCACTGGACGATGGGTTGCGGCAACGACGCAGTCGACCTCGACTTCGCGCCGACCAACCCGGTACCGGAGCCCGCCAGCCTCCTGCTCTTCGGTGGCGGTCTCGGTCTCGTCGGCTTGGTGCGTCGTCGCCGTCGGCAGGGAGAAGACGCCTAGGATTCCGCCTCACCTCCCATGGTGAACGAAAGACGGATCCCTCCGGGGGTCCGTTTTTCGTTGGTCCCGGAAACGCCCCGTCCCGTCCCGTCCGTCCTTCCGTCCTCGTCAGTTTCCTACGAGCGTCGGTCTCCGCCGAGCGGCAGTCTCCTCCGAGCGTCGGTCTCCGCCGAGCGGCAGTCTCCTCCGAGCGTCGGTCTCCTCCGAGCGGCGGACTACTCGTACCGGCAGGCTCCTTCCCGGCGGAGCGAGGGGTTGTCGTCGTGTTTTGCCGGATCGGCACCTGAGTGATTCACCTATCGCACACTCACCCCGGATCGATCTTCTCCGAATCGCTGCCCGGTGCGTGACCCGAGATCGCTCGACGACTCGGTCCGTAGCGCCCGTCGAGGCACCTCATCGGCCGGTCGGGGAGCTCCAGAACGCGAATGTATCTTCCGGGCTCCTTCGCGATCTTCTTAAACAGAATCGAATCTACGTCTATGAATACGCAAGCAAGGGTGCGTCGTCGATTTGTTATACTTCGCGCACTTTGTTCGGGGCCACGAGCGTCATACCACGTCGGGCCGGAGGGCCGGGGGGCCAGAACATGGTACGTGGTTTGGTTTGGTTCGATGTCCTCCGTAGCAGTCGCGCGGCCGCGCGCGCGGCCCAGACGCACGGGCGAAGAGCCCGCGCTGCCTGGTTCGGGTTGTGCGCAGGAGTGTGGGCTGCCGCCCTGGCTACGCCCTCACCGGCCGTGCAGGTTCTCCTGCGCGTCATCGACGAGGAGGGCAATCCTCTCTCGGCCCGCGTCCACGTCATGGACAGCGCGGGAACTCACTTCCCGGGTGGCCCGGACCCGTTCTACCTGAGTCACCGGGACACTTCGTGGATGCGTGGCTTCTTCTATCCGGGCGCCACCGTCTTCATGGACCTACCGCCCGGATCGACGCAGATCACCTGCGGACGTGGGTTCGAGTACCGCCCGATCAGCCTCACCACCAACGTCCAGCGCGATACGACGATGACTGTCGTGCTCCGGCGCTTCTTCGACATGGCTGCCTACGGGTTCTATGGGGGCGATGTCCATGCGCACTCGGTTCACCTTCCGAACGACTACGACGTGACCCCCACCGGGGTGCTGCGTGTGGCCACGGCGGAAGACCTGGCCATGACGTGGGTTCTCGACGGCCTCCACGAGTTCACCGGCGGCGTTCACGCAGTGAGCACGCCCGATCACCTGCTGTACTTCAGCACCGAGTACCGGAACCAGACCTGCGGCCACGTCTCTCTGCTCGGACTTCGAAAGTATCTCGGGTCGTCCTGCTGCGCGTCACCAGAGCCGATCTACCCGCTGCTCTCCGACTTTCGTGAGGAATGGGCTCCGGGCCCCGACCAAGCGATGGTGCTGTGTCATCCCGCGAACGGAGGCGGATTCTTCGACAGCAAGGGATGGCCGGACTGGGGGCTGGGTCGCGAGGCGCCGGTGCTGGCCACCACCGGGAATCTCGATGCCTACGACATCGCTTCGTTCAGCAATGTGGGAGACATCGAGCTGGACGACTACTACGGATTCCTGAACTGCGGATTTCGCGTGCCGGCGTCGGCCGGGACCGACGGCATGGTCAACAACTACTGGGGACGTCCGATCGGAGGGTACCGTGTCTACGTTCAGTGCGACTCGCTCAGCCCGTCGGCCTGGGTCGAGGGGCTGCGCGCCGGACGCACGTTCGTCACGAATCACCCGTTGATTCCGGAGTTCACCGTCGGCGGCGCCACCCCCGGCGCAACGGTGGAGCTGGCGGAACCGGGACCACTGCTGGTCCACTTCAAGATCCAGGCGACCCTGCCGGTGAGCAGGGCGGAGATCATCGTCAACGGCGACGTGGTCCGGCAGGTCGACTTCGTGCCCGGAGGACCGCAGAGCGTCACCGGCAACGAGATCGTCAACCTCCCGGGCAGTTGTTGGGTGGCGCTGCGGGTCACCGGGACGACGACGAGCCGGCACGCGTGCAGTCCCGAACTCTTCGCACACACGAGCCCCGTCTACGTCGAGGTCGGGGGAGCGCCGATCCGGCGGACGAACCAGGTGGCCCACTTCATCGATTGGACGGATTCGCTCCGGACGCTCGTGCTGGGTCGGGGAAACTGGCCGACTCCGGACGCGGAGCTCGAGGTCGTCGACCGGATCGATCAGACCGAGTCGTACTTCCGGAGCCTGTTTCAAGTCCCGCCGGCAACCTTCACGTTGCTCGAACCGGTCGCGGGGGACACCGTCAACGGGCTCGCCGGGGTGGATCTGAGTTGGAGGCGGGCCGCGGATCCGGAAGAGGGCGATCGCCTGCTCTACCGATTCGAGCTCCGCGAGCTCGGCGGCTCCCTGCCGGTCGTCACGTTCGTGACGTCGGACACCAGCGCGAGCCGCACCTTCGTGGCCCAGCTGGGTCCGCACGAGTGGCGCGTGGTCGCGATCGACCTGGGGCTGCATGAGACGGAGTGTGAAGGGGGCTGGCGATCGATCGTGTTCGACCCCGCGGCGGCCTCGGTCCCGGACGAGGGTCCGGTCACGAGCACTTCGATGGAAGAACCCTGGTGTCAGGCACGGCCGATACCGTTCCGCCGTGAGCTCGGCCTGACCCTGGCTCGGCCGCTCTCCGCCGGGGAAAGGGTCGATGTCTTCGATCCGCGGGGCCGCGCGATCACCTCGCTGGCCGAAACGGGCGCCGTTCGTCTCCGTTGGGACGGACGCGACCGACGCGGCCACGCGGTGCCGAGCGGCGCCTACTGGCTGAGGCTGTGCTCGGAGGACGTCTCCCGGTCGCGCCGTGCGCCCGTGCAGGTCGTGCTGTTGCGGTAGTACGTTCGCAACGAGCCAGGTGGGTAGCAGCATCTGGGAAGACGGCGGTGTGAGGATCGTCGACGCCCGGGTTCGACATGGTCGCCGTCCGTCGTCCGGAGTGTTTCGAACGACGGACGGTCGCCAACGAAGGTCCGGCGGGAACTACGGCGCGACGTAGATCGTCTGCTGGGAATCGCGGCCGCCGCCGGTGATGCGCAGGAAGTAGTAGCCCGGCCCGACCCGCTTTCCACGGTGATCCTTGCGGTCCCAGGTCCACTCTGCGGTCTGGCCACCGGTGACGATCTGCTCGTCGAGCGTCCGGATGCGCTTGCCGGTCACGCTGAAGATCTCGGCCGAGAGCGTCACGCTCGCGCCGGCATCCCAGGGGACGTCCACCTCGATGCGGCACGACTCGCGGATCGGGTGGGGGAAGGGGCCGTGCACTTCCCAGGTATCCACGAAGATCGTGCCCGAGGCGGAGAGACCGCTCTCGGTTCCGTCTCCGAGCAGCGAAGTCACTGCGAACCGTTGCATCTGCTGCGGATCCGGATCGTCGACCGTGTGGGTCGTCGTTCCGACCGGCACGTCCGCAATCGCGTGCCATCCCGGCTCTACGCCCTCGCGATACACCCGGAACGCGGAGACGCGCGGATCGACCGGGGCCGACCAGGAGACCGTGAGTGTGCGCTCGTCGTCCCAGGCCGCGTGCACGCTGCCCGGCGGGTCCGGTGGGGCGAGGTTCTCGTACTCGGTCATGAACTCGAGATCGCTCGAGATCGGTGACCAGCTTCCCGCCGTGTCGCGTGCCCGGACCGCGACGTGATATTGCGTGCCGGGCTGCAGCGGAGTGAGCGTCCAGAGGGACATCGTGCCCGCGCTGCTCGGCTCGGGCGCGCTGTCGAACTTCCCGACGCGATCCCAGTTCGCTTCCGTCACCGCCTGGGTCGCGATTCCGATCACGTAGTACGCGAGCGGAGCGCCCCCCTCCGGGACGTGCGGATGGCGGAATCGGATCTGCGCCGACCGCGTGGCGGAAGTCTCCAGACCCAGTGCGTCGATCGCCAAGGGCGGGGTCGGGAGCGGCGTGTCGTACTCCAGGATCATGATGCCCGGAACGAAGGCCGAGATCTGTCCCGCCTCGTCGAAGGCGCGCACCGCGATTCCATACGAAGTCTCGGGATTGATTCCTTCGAGGCGCGCGTTCTCGATCGATTCGGCTCCGGCGTTCGCAGTCGGGCGAACCTCCAGAGTGTGGGCCCGTTCCCAGTCCGCCTCGGTTCGAATTGCTTCGTCCCGCAGATACCGGATGCTGTAGGAGCTGGCGAGGCCCGTGGATCCATCCTCACCGGAGGCGGTCCAGGCCAAATCGACCCAGCTCGGTCCGCGGCTGATCGCGGTCAGATCATGGATCGGTCCAGGAGGCAGGTCGACCGGCGGATCACCGCCGTCGCCGCCGCCATCTCCGCCACCGCCGTCTCCTCCACCACCACCGCCGTCGCCACCACCGTCTCCTCCACCATCACCGCCGCCGCCGTCACCTCCACCGTCACCTCCACCGTCTCCGCCTCCATCTCCGCCGCCGTCACCTCCTCCGTCACCGGGGTCGGTCGGCTCGGAGAGCGTGGCGAGGAGCAATGGCGTCGGGATCTCGGAGATGTTTCCGGCCGCATCGGTGGCACGCATGGCGAAGGCGTAGTCGGTTTCGGGTGACAGGCCCTCCAAACGGAACGTCTCGATCGTTCCCGGCTCTCCCGGCTGGGGCAGTCCGATCTCGATCCGGATCGCGTCCTCCCAGTCCTGCT
>JAGQHR010000586.1 GCA_020431745.1 Candidatus Eiseniibacteriota bacterium | reverse complement strand
GACGACGCGTCGCCGTCGGATTCTGCGGCGTGCGCCCGCTGATCCAGTCGATGTAGGCGTCGGAGTCGGGATCGAGCGGCGCGGTGGAAACGTCCAGGTTCCACCAGTTGCTCGCAGGGAGGACCTGCCGATCGGTCAGATCCTCGAGCAGAATGACCTCGCCGGTCCCGGAAGCGTCCCCATCCCCGTCGATGATGGGGGTGCCGGGGTCATTCGGCAGATCCGGGCTCGCACAACCCGTGAGCCCCCAAACGACCGCGGCCGCGATCGCGAACCTCGCAATGGAGCGTTTTCCGCCCGATAGTCCTGCCATGGTGACCCCGCTCGTTGTTCGCCCTGGTGTCGACGGGTCCGATTGTCGTCACTCGGGAGATCGGTCCCTCCCCCCCGGTGCTCCAGACGAATCCGGAGCCCCCGGAGAGGGAATCACTTGGCGGCGTCGCATGCTACAGTCCAAAGCGTCGGTCCAAGGGATGCTCCCGGTCCGGAACCGGTCGCGAGCGAACGGCAAACGGAATGGAGCGACGGTTGCTCGCGAAAGCGGAGGCGATCCGGCTCGTCGGGAACCCCGAAGCGTCGTCGCCCTCCGAGCGGGAGGATCGGGATTGAACGCACTTGGCTCTCTTCGTCTCGTTCGGAAGTGGCCGATTCTGGTCGCGGCCTCCCTTCTGCTCCCCGTGATGACCGGATGCAGCAACGACAAGAGCACGGATCCTCCGGACGAGCGCACGGCATTCTTCCCGGAGGACTTCGAACAGTCCTACACCATGGTGCGGGATTGCCGTGGGCCCAGCCACGATCACGCCGACAGCTATGTCACGGTCTGGGCGGATCCCTCGTCCGCCCAGAGCTACCTCGAGGGCGACTATCCGTTTCCTGTCGGCGCGGTCATCGTCAAGGTGCTGCACACGGACGCGAGCTGCGCCGTGGTGCGGCAGTACGACGTGATGAAGAAAGGTCCGGCGGGCACCGCCCCCGACCGCGGGGACTGGCTGTGGCAAGAGGTGCGCCCGGATCGTACCGTCCTCTCCCAGGGGGTGCAGCAGGTGTGCGTGAGCTGTCACGTCGGCTGCGCCGCGGGGCGGGACTATACGTGCACGGACCCCTGACCCGACCACTCGGGAACGGGCAGGATCGGCCACCCTTTGTCGAGCACGGCTCGGTCGGCAAGAATGCTGATCCCCTCGGCCCCGTCGATGCTCCCCACCCCGACCCACTAGGCGATCGCCAGCGCGACGAGCAGAACGACGGCAACCCCAAGCGACGATCGGGCAGCTCGCGTCGCGGGACACTCATGCGAACCGTCCAGAACGGGACTGCACGAGCTCGACCACCGCACCGACGATCCCCATCGCCAGGGTCGTCGTCGCGAACAGGAGCAGGGAGAAGGCCAGAGCGGGCGAGTCCGGAACGCCCAAGCCGACGAGAAGCGCGACCAGGATGCCCTCCCTGACCCCCAGTCCGGCGATCGTGACCGGCAGCGTCGCCGCCAGAAGAGCCGTCGACCGGATCCACGCCAACGCGAGCGCGGAGACTTCGACTCCGATGGCTCGGGCGACGATCCAGAACGTCGTGACACCCAACACATGGACCACCATGCTGAGCGACCAGGCCGCCAGCGTGAGCGCGAGCGGATGCTCGACGCGCCGGGTGGATTGACGCAGCGCGGTGATCCGGCTTGGCAGTCGCCGCTCGAGCCGCCGCCAAATCGGTGCGATGAAAGACCACCCCGGTCGCCACAGCACGACGATGTAGCCGGTCGCGAGCACCAGCGTCGCTCCCGAGAGCACCGCGGGAATCATGATCGGCACTGGATGGTGGTCCAGCAACGCGAAGACCAGACCGAAGAGCGTCATCGCTCCCGTCGTGGCCAGTCGATCGAGGAGGACGCAGACCACGACATCGGCATAGCGTCCACTGCCCCGGACGATCCGATGGATGCGCAACGCCATGCCGAGCGCGTTCCCACCGGGAAGACCGAGGGCATAGAAACGGGTGGCGAGGTTGATACTCAGGATCCCGCGGGTCGAGGCC
The DNA here is from genome assembly GCA_020431745.1 of Candidatus Eiseniibacteriota bacterium. GTDB lineage: Bacteria > Eisenbacteria > RBG-16-71-46 > CAIMUX01 > CAIMUX01 > JAGQHR01. The sequence goes on along the minus strand of JAGQHR010000586.1, from coordinate 1,215 downwards.
TCCAAGTGATGAGCGGCAGTCAGGAGGCGGAGACGATGCGCGATCAGCAGCTCGTTGAGGACGGTGATCCCGATCCCGAGCGACACCAGCTCGGGACGTGCCGACCGCAACACCGCCCAGACCTCGCCGGCGGGAATCCGATGAAAGAGCAGCGCCAGGACGCCGCCGGCGATGAGGAGGCGGAGCCCCACCGATGCCATCGAACGCCTCCGCCGCTCCATGCGCTTGCGTCCCCCCGTTCCCGCGGCCTCAGAAGGTCGGCATCCGAAGCGCGCGTCGCGGCATCGTAGCGGAACGATCGGCCGTTGCGTAGGTGCGCCGCGGCCACGGCTCAGCGCCGGCAGCGGCTCCTGGTTGCGTTTCCGGCCGCCTGTTGTACGGATTGCACGGATCTGAAAGATCGGGACCGATCCTCCCCGCGCGTCCCGATGGTGCGACGCTCCGGCGATCGCCGAAGTCCGAGATCGACTCCGACCTGATCGATTCTTCGCGATCCCGCTTCGTGCTCGGAGATCATCGATCGGCCGTGCAGGATCTCTTCTTCCTTCTCGGTCAGCTGACGGAGATCGCCGCGCGGGCACTCTCCCCTGGAGTCAACGACCCTGTGACGGCCACCGCATGTGTGGAGCGGCTGGGAGCCGCGGTCTGCCTGGCCGCGCGGCCAAGACGGCGGATCCCGGCCCAAACGCGGACTCCGCGCAGATTTCTTGTCGCAACCGGCGCCCGGATGTCGCCGATAAGGGTGATGGAGGGCGATCCGAGACCGTCCCGAGCGCACACGGAACCTGGTAACGGCCCTTCCCTCAACAGCTTCAGAGCCTCCGTGGTACCGAGAGCGGACCTCCTATGCGGGTGGGAGGTCCGCTTTTTTCGGTAGCCCGTCAAGGACGGGCGAGGTTCATGGGCTGCCAGTCCGAGTCGGTGGGTGTCCGCGGATCGAAGCTGGGGTTCGGGTCCCCGACGATGCGCCCCGTGGTCGGGTTGATCCAGTAGACGGTGTTCGACGTGGGAAGTTCGACTGACCGGTTCTCGTATGGGTCGTAGTACGACTGGACCGCTCCCAGATTCTCCCGGAACGCCGCGTTGTTCCTGTCCTGCGACTCCCACCGCTCGTTGGTCGCTTGATTCCAGTTGGCGGCGGACTCTTCCCGGTACTGGCGAGCCTGCTCACCCAATGCGACGGAGTTTTGGAGATTCTGCGCGGCGATCCCGGAT
>JAGQHR010000585.1 GCA_020431745.1 Candidatus Eiseniibacteriota bacterium | reverse complement strand
CGATCCTCCTCCAGCACTCCAAGGACGCTCCGATCCCCCCCTCCTCCCGCACCGAGCTGAGCATTCCCGGCTCCCTGGAGCAGCTCATCCTGCGCTGCCTCGCGAAGGATCCGGCGGATCGGCCCGCCTCGGCGCTCGAGGTCATCGAATGTCTCGAGCAGGTCGAGCGGGAGTGTGGACGCTGGACCAACGAAGACGCGGAACATTGGTGGCGGAGCTATCTCCCCGAGCTCTCACGCGGAACCACGGGGCCATCCGAGCATACGGACCTGGTCGGCGCATGACCGATCCCGGATTGTGTGGAGATTGCGCCCACGCCCGCATCGTGGAGAGCCGACGGGGGTCGCGATTCTATCTCTGCGGGAGATCGGAAAGCGACGACCGGTACGCCAAGTACCCACCGCTTCCGGTGGTCCGGTGCCCCGGCTACGTCAAGGCATCGTCAAAGTCTGGCCCGGATAGATCGAGCTCGAAGACAGGCGATTGGCGGCCTTGATCTCTTTCACGCTCGTGTTGTACTGACGGGCCAGGCTCCACAACGTGTCACCATCCGCCACGCGATGCTTGCGCGGCGTATCGCCCTTCAGTTTCTGCACGTAGAGCTCGTAGGACTCGGTGAAGACGGCGACGTGGTAGTGGGCGGGATGGTGCTCGCGGGTCGCTTCGATCACACCCGTGGACTCGAGCGAGAGGAAGGTGTTCTCCAACCAACGTCGAGCGGTACGGGTGGGGGGAATCCGGAAGTCGATGGCCATCCCGGTGGGATGCACCGAGAGGTCCGACGCGTTGCGCGGCTGTTGGCTGAGCGGACGCGTCAGGCTGGTCACCACGAGCTTCTCTCCGGTCGCATCGTGATACTGCTTGGAGAGTCGTTCAATGAAGGTTTTGACCTGCGGCCGTGCGTAGGGATGCGAGACACCGGACAGCTCGTAGTCGCGATTTCCGGAGATCTTGACCAGATACCCGGCGTCCACGAACTGCCGTACTTGCGCGCCGTTGCGGAGGAAGGAGTAGTTCTGCTGCTTCGCGACGCGATTCTGCTTCAGCATCGAATCACGCGATCCACGCAGGCTGGCGGCAAGAATCGGCGAGACAGCGAAAAAGGAAATCGATACGAGTGTGGCAACGATGAGTCCGAGACGTTGCGTGAGCGCGAGCCGCATCGCCAGGGCATCCCTCCCGAATACCGGTTCGAAATCGACGAATCACCAAAAAAGCCGAGACCATACCCCCCGGCCAGGCGAAACGTCTCTCCCGAATCCACATCCATGTGTTTGCGCGAGAATCGTTCCCGTACCGCCCCGTGTCGGCTAACCGTAAGCTCTCGGACGGGTTGGCTTCAACCCACGAAAGCCGGATTCTGACCCTGGGGCAGGATGTGCCGGCCTGTTCGAAGTATCGGCGGATTTCCCCCAGAGCTTGAAGGTGGAGATGGAACCCGGAGGGGAACGTGTCTGCCGATCGCGCGGTGAGCGGACCACTACTCCGCGCGAGCCCACTCCGAAGTTCGAAGTATCGCACTCCGGCAATGGCGAACAACCGTTCCTGTCGATCCGCCGGCGAGTCTTCCGCCGTCGCCTTCGACCCGGAAACTCGGGTTGCGCCGTGAGAGTCCGCACGGCAACTTCGGCCGCATCGGCCCGAGGACCAAGCAACGCGGAGAGTCGATCATGCCTCTGCTCGAACAGGTCCCGGATTGGGACGCCATCGAACCCGCCTCCGAGGAAGTGACGGTGTTTCTCGAGCGGGCCCAGGCCTTCGTCTCGGGGTTTCTGGAGATCCATGAATCCCCGACGACCGGCCGGGTGCCGGGGTACGTCGCGACCAATCTTCCGTTCGCCTACCGCGCCCTGCGTTGGGTGCGCGTCCAAGCCCCCGAACGGAGACGCTTTTGCGAATGGGGCAGCGGGCTGGGAACCGTCACCTGCCTCGCCTCCCTGCTAGGGTTCGACGCCCGGGGCATCGAGATCGCGCCGTCGCTGGTCTCGGCGGCCCGTCGCTTCGCCTCCGATCACCGGCGCGAGGTGCAGTTCTTCGAAGGGAGCTTTCTCCCGGAGGGACTCCTGCACGGGGAATCCGACCTCGCTCCCCTCGAACGGACCCTCGGGTTCTCCCCCGTCGCGTTCGACGTCGTTTATGCGTATCCATGGCCGGCCGAGCGGCCCCTGGTCCTGTCGCTGTTCGAGCGCTGCGCCGATCCCGGAACGCTGCTCGTCACCTACCTGGGCGGCGCGGACATCCGGATCCACCGGAAAGAATGAGGGGTTCCCGCAGACTCCAATCCGTTGTTCCATCCCCGCATCGAACGCCAGAAGATCCGATCTCGACGCCGAGTCATCCGGAGGAACGCGCTTCATGCCCTTCTACGAGTACCACTGCCCCGGCTGCGGGCAACCCTTCACCCTGCTCCGACCGATGGCCGAACGCGATCAACCGGCGGAATGCCCCCAGTGCGGCCAGGTCACGGATACCCGGGAGCTCTCGACCTTCGCCACCTCCGGATCGGGCACCGGAGGCAGCGCGCCCTCCTTCGGCGGCGGCTGTTCCAGCGGCTTCTCCTGAGGCGTCCCGCGTTAGCGCGTTGCGGGGCCGGGCGCCCCGCCGGAATCTCGACATCGCTCTTTTCTCCCAGGCCAAGAACGGGCCACCATCGCGGACATAGCCGTTGTCGGCAACGAGCCTTCGGTCGGACCTTACAGACGACCGAGTGACCTCGATCCACTATCGGACCGGCTTTTGCCAAGTGGGAGGTGGGAGATGAAGAGTCAGGATCGGGCCTACAACCCGTTCGAGATCGCTCAGAAGCAGTTCGATCGCGTCGCCGACTTGCTGGATCTGGATCAGGCCAGCCGGGACCTCATGCGCAACCCGATCCGGGAGTACGCCTTCGCGATCCCGGTGCGGATGGACGACGGGACCCGCAAGGTTTTCCGGGCGTTCCGCGTGCAGCACAACGATTCGCGCGGCCCGTGCAAGGGTGGCATCCGTTTCCATCCCTTGGAAACCTTGGACACGGTGCGTGCACTCGCGATGTGGATGACGTGGAAGTGCGCGGTCGTGGACATTCCCCTGGGCGGCGGAAAGGGAGGCGTGATCTGCGATCCGCACAACCTGAGCCCCGCCGAGCAGGAGAGGATCTGCCGCGGTTGGGTCCGGCAGATCGCGAAGAACATCGGCCCCGCCATCGACGTGCCCGCGCCCGACGTCATGACCTCCGCCCAGCACATGCTGTGGATGCTGGACGAGTACGAG
>JAGQHR010000584.1 GCA_020431745.1 Candidatus Eiseniibacteriota bacterium | reverse complement strand
CAGCCCCATCCTCCGGCAGCTCGCGATTCTGCCAAGGGAACGCCCCCGGCGACGAAGTCGTCATCCGGCAACCGCGCCGCACGAGGGCGGACGAGCAAGGCGAAGAAGAAGGCGCCGGCGAAGAACGGTCCGACCCGCGCCCACCAGTACGTCGCACTCACCAATCAGCGTCACGAGCTGATCCTGGTCAACCTCGACACGGGCAAGTCCAAGGTGATCGCACATACCCGAATGGGACAGGGTACCAACGGCGCGTGCTGGTCTCCGGACGGCCGTTGGCTCGCCTACGGGATGCCGACCTCGAACCGTACGAGCAGCATCTTCCTCTACAACGTGGAGTCCGGAAAGTCGACGCAGATCACGCGCAGCGACTTCATGGACACGGACCCGTCGTTCGATCCCTCCGGAAAGTACCTCTACTTCATCTCGTGGCGGACCTACGATCCGATCTACGACAGCCACTACTTCGATCTCGGCTTCCCCAAGGGATCCCGGCCTTATCTGATCCCCTTGGCGAAGGAGACCGTGTCTCCCTTCTCCGAGTCGATGCGGCCTTTGCGGGCCCCGTCTTACTCCGGAAACAACGGTCACGACCGGCATCGCAACGGAGAGATCTCCCGTGACGTCAAGGTCGACTTGGAGGGAATCGAAGATCGCGTTGTAGCCTTCCCGGTGCCGGAAGGTCTCTATGTGAAGATCGAAGGCGCCTTCGGCCGGGCACTCTTCTCGAGCGTGCCCGTCGAAGGCAGCCTGGGATCGAGTTGGTCTTCCGGCGCGGGCGCCCCCAAGGGTCGCCTGGAAGCGTTCGACTTCGAAACCTTGAAGGTCGAGAAGGTGAGCGACCAGGTTACCTCCTTCTCCCTTTCGATGGATCGGCAAGTGCTGGCGATCCGCTCCGGAAACAGGCTGCGGGCGGTGGTCTCGGGAGCCCGCGAGATTCCGCAGCGCGACCCCGTGGGTCGCGAGAGCGGATGGATCGACGCCGACCGCGTCAGAGTCGCCGTCGTGCCGCGGGACGAGTGGACGCAGATGTTCAAAGAAGCCTGGCGCCTGCAACGGGATCAGTTCTGGACTCCCGACATGTCCGGCATCGATTGGACGGGCATCCACGGTCGGTATCTTCCGCTCGTCGATCGGGTCGCCACCCGGTCGGAGTTCTCCGACCTCATGTGGGAGATGCAGGGCGAGCTCGGCACGTCGCACTGCTACGAGATGGGTGGAGACTACGCACCGCAGCCCAACTGGTATCAGGGATTCCTGGGCGCGGATCTGGAGTACGACGCACGGGCGAAGAGCTGGACGGTCGGCCGGATCCCGCGGGGAGACTCCTGGGAGCCCCACAGCTCGTCACCGCTCATGGCCCCGGGAGTCAACGTCCGCCCCGGGGATCATCTCCTGGCGATCGGGGGCGAAGAGATCGGCTCCGACGTCTCCCCCTACGAACGCCTGGTCCACCTCGCCGATCAGGAGGTCGAGCTCACGGTTACGAGCAACGGGGCGTCCGGTTCGCGCAAGAACGGCGGCGCCAAGCCGCGAAGGGTGGTGGTGAAGACCCTGCGCGAGGAAACCGCGCTGCGCTATCGCGACTGGGTCGAGAGCAACCGCGCCCGCGTGCATGAAGAGACGAAGGGCCGGGTCGGGTACGTGCATGTTCCGGACATGGGGCCGAACGGGTACTCCGAGTTCCATCGCTACTTCAAGCTGGAGGCCCAGCACGAAGGACTGGTCGTGGACGTCCGCTTCAACGGCGGCGGTCACGTCTCACAGATCCTTTTGGAAAAGCTGCTGCGCCGGCGCATCGGGTACGACGTCAATCGCTGGGGCGAGCCCGATTCGTACCCGCAGGATGCTCCGATGGGCCCGATCGTCGCACTCACCAACGAGTACGCCGGATCGGACGGAGACATGTTCAGCCATGCGTTCAAGCTCAACAAGCTGGGACCGTTGATCGGCAAGCGAACCTGGGGCGGCGTGGTCGGGATCTGGCCTCGGCACTCGCTCGTCGACGGAGCCATCACCACGCAACCCGAGTTCGCGTTTTGGTTCGAGGACGTGGGCTGGGGTATCGAAAACTACGGCACGGATCCGGACATCGAAGTGGAGATCCGCCCGCAGGACTATGCCCGCGGGAGTGATCCGCAGCTCGATCGTGCGATCGCCGAAACGATGAAGCTGCTACGCAAGGCGCCGCCGAAGCTGCCGAAGTTCAAGGACCGACCGAAGCTGAGGCCGGGCCGGCTGCCCAAAGCTCACTGACCGGGAACGTCCCCGTGCTTCCATCGAGGCGCGGGGACGTCTTCGTAATCCCGCACGATGGAATCGACCCGGACTTCCCGAAAGGATTCCCGGCGGGTGCCGGGAATCGGCGCGGACTCGCCGCTCAGCCCGCCGCCGAGACGTCCGCGCTAGGTTCGGAGGGTTCGATTGCTCGCCACTTCCTCGCAGGTCGATGCGCGCGCGGATCGGAGCGCGCTCCTGGCCGCGACCCTCGTCGCGGGAGGGATGATCGCGCAGCAAGTCGCCAGCAAGACGGTCCGCGACGCGCTCTTCCTCGGACACTTCCCCGTGCAGAAGCTACCGGACATGGTGCTCGGAGCCGCCGTCCTCTCCCTGCTCGTCATCATCCCGGTGACCCGAGGGCTGGCTCGCGTGGGCCCGGCCCGCTTCATTCCGGTCGCTTTCTTCGCGAGCGCGGTGTTGCTGGGATTCGAGTGGTGGTTTTGCGGTCGTTCGATCCGAAACGGCACCATTCTGGTGTATCTCCATGTCGCGGCGCTGGGTCCCGTGCTGGTCTCCGGTTTCTGGTCGCTCGTCAACGAACGGTTCGATCCTCGGACGGCGCGGCGGCGCATGAGCCGGATCGTCGCGGGGGCCACTTTGGGCGGACTCGTCGGAGGGCTGCTGGCCGAGCGCATCGGAGCCACTCTCGGCACGGTATCCGTCCTCCCGAGCCTCGCGCTGCTCCACGGACTGTGCGGAGTGGGAGTGCTGCGCATCCGATCCGGCGCACCACGGCGGGCGCTCGCTCGCTCCACCGCCGCCACCTCCGCGGATGCGACGCGCCTGGAGGACACGTCGACTCTCGAGAGCATTCACCTGACGGACAGCGGTCTCACTACCGATCTCTCCGATCCGAGCGAGGCCGGGACGCCGCGCTCCGGGGGTTTTCGCGGCCTGCTGCGGCCGGGATATCTGCAGAACATGGCGCTTCTCGTGCTCCTCGGAACGCTCTCCGCGGGCCTCCTGGACTACGCCC
>JAGQHR010000583.1 GCA_020431745.1 Candidatus Eiseniibacteriota bacterium | reverse complement strand
ACCCAAAACCAGACCGCCACGGTCACACAAGACGTCGCCATCAAGTCCGTGCGGCCGGAGATCCAGGCGACCGCCTCGCTCGCCATCGGGTGCACCGCGAAGAGGACACCGACCAGTCCCGCCCACAGGGCGCCGGCGCCCAGAGCGAGCAGAATGCTCGCGACCAGAGCGCTCACGATCGCGTGAAGGGCGAGGTTGAGACCATGGAACGCGCCGGGCCGTCCGGCCGAAACGACCCACTGCAGGCCGTTGGCCAGAGTCACGAGCGGGCGATAGTAGAGGGCGGAGTCCCTCGCTCCGCCTTCGATCGTCTCGGCGACGCCCGATTCGTGAGGAACCCAGCCGTAGCCGTGTCCCAGGCTCTCCCCGATGCCGCTCCAATCGTGCGCGGCGGGGTTGCGCACGATGAACGAGACGTCGTCCCAGACGAATCCGGAGCCCAGGGTCGGCAGATAGACGGCGATCGCCACCAGGAAGGGTACGATCCGCGCGATCCAGGTGCGGTCGAGGCCGGGGCGTGTTTGGCTTGGGGTGGCGGCGTGGGGCCGCCGGTCCTGCCGGAGTCGATTCAAGAGTGGACGCTCCTCCTCGTGGCGGCGGATGCCCGCATCTGCTGGCGGACGACGATCCGCCGCAGTATAGCTCGGATCGAATTGGCTCGGGCATTGCGGGGGAGAAGGTAGGCGATGACGGGAGTGAGGGGCCTGCGTCGGTCGACGTGACGCGGGAGGCCGCGGGACCCGCGCGACCCTCGTCCGATACGAGGCCCGTATGTCGTTTGCCGAGAGCATCTCGGCGATTCGACGTTCGGATCTCTTCGGGCACTCTCGGGGCAACGTCACCCATCGCCGCCGCGTCAACCCTGTTGTCGGGCGGAGCAAAGTGGTTCCGCCGGGGACTCATATCGGGATACGCAGACGCCGTCCTTCCCCAGTTGGGGAGATCGGCGAGGAGAGAATGGACATGTCGATGGTGCGCACGTCGGTCTGGGGAGTGTGGCTCGGGATTTCTTTGCTGGCATCGTTCGCCGCCGACGCGAGGTGTCAGCTGCCCCCGCTCGACGCGGAGACCAAGGCGAAAGCCGTGGACTCGCTGGCGGTCGCGCTCGAGCAGCACTATGTCTTTCCGGACATGGGAAAGAAGATGGCGGACAAGATCCGCAAGCAGCTCCGGAGCGGCAAGTACGATCAGACCGATCTGATGACGTTCACCACGGCTCTTTCCTCCGATCTCCAGTCGGTGAGCCACGATCTCCACCTCGCGGTGCGGCCGCTTCCTCCGGACGAGCTCCGGGCGATCGAGCAGCACGTCGATCCCGCGGAGATGCGACGTCGCTACGAAGAGGATATGCGGGAGGACAACTACGCATTCCGTAAGGTCGAACGAATGGAGGGCAACGTCGGGTATCTGCGCTTCGATCAGTTCGTCGGCGCCGAGCTCGCGGGGCCGACCGCGGTCGCTGCGCTCAACTTCTTGGCCGGATGCGATGCACTGATCATCGATCTGCGGCAGAACGGCGGCGGGAGTCCCAGTTTGATCCAGCTCATCACGAGCTACTTCCTGCCTCATCCGACGCATCTCAACAGCTTCTATGTCCGGGAAGGGGATCAGACCGATCAATACTGGACGTCCGCCTGGGTTCCGGGACCCCGCATGACCGACGTGGATCTCTATGTCCTGACGTCGAGCTACACGTTCTCCGGCGCGGAGGAGTTCTCGTACAACCTGCGCAATCTGGATCGGGCGACGTTGATCGGGGAGCGGACCGGAGGTGGCGCTCATCCGGTCGACCGGTATGCGTACCCCTCGCTGGGCATCTTCGCGATGATCCCGTTCGGCCGGGCGATCAATCCGATCACCGGGACCAACTGGGAAGGCGTCGGGGTCGAGCCGCACATCGAGGTGCCGGCGGACCAGGCCCTCGATGTCGCCTACACCAAGGCGTTGACGACCCTGCTCGCGGAGCACCCCGACGGTCGAAGCGCTCCGGAGTGGCAGTGGGTCCTGGACGGCCTGGATTCGAGCGACGTGCCCATGCTGGAGCCTGCGACCCTGGAAGCGTACGCCGGCAGCTATGGCGACCGGACGGTGAGCGTCGAAAACGGCGCGCTCTTCTATCAACGGGCCGGCCGGCCGCGTCTGCGCATGATCCCGCTGCGGGATCACTGGTTCCGCTTCGAAGAAACGCCCCTCTTCCGCCTGGAGGTCGTGGTCGACGCGAACGGCAATCCGGTCAAACTCCGCGGACACTACCGGGACGGAAGGGTCGACGAGTCTCCGCGGGGATGAGTTCCGTCGGCCGGCGCATCCAGCGGCGGGGCACTCTTCGTTCAAGAGCTCGTATCGAGTCTGCGCGCGATGCGGGTCATGCCCTCGCGGAGTTGATCCGGAGGCGGCAGGAGGCTGACGACCAGAAAGCCGTCGGTCTCGAAGTCGTAGAAGTAGCCCGGATGGACGTGGACGCCCTCTTGCTCGAGGAGAGACAAGCACCAGTCCTCGTCGGTGTGCACGCGTGGTACGCGTAGGACCGCGTACCACCCGCCGTCGGCCGCGAGACAGTCCCAGGGGGCGGCCTGCTTCCGCATCGAGAGGATCGTCGATCGGTTGGTGCGCACCCGGTCGAGGATGGCGCGCCGTACGACGCGTCCGGCTGCGAGCAGCGCCGGAAGTCCGACCTGGACCGGCGTGTTCACCGACAGAAACGTGTCCGCGATCGTCTCCAGTCGGAGGAGAGCCTCGTCGCGCTGCGTCGGCGGGCCGGCGACGGCGATCCACGAAGCCTTCATCTGGGGAAGACCCGCTGCCTTGGACAGGCCACCCAGGACGAACCGGAGACCGGACGCCGCGTCCAGCGCGCTCGGGAGCGGTTCCGAGGCGAATGGATAGTCGAGGAAGACCTCGTCCGAGATCAGCGCCAATCCGCGCCGTTCGCAGAGACTTCCCAGAGCTTCCAACTCGCCGTGGGTCAGACACGACCCGGTCGGGTTGTTGGGTTGGACGATCACGACCGCACGCGTCCGCGGTCCGATCGCGCGTTCGATCCGGTCCGGATCGGCGTGCCAGGCTCCGTCGTAGCGCAGGGGATAGCGCACGAGCTCGACGTCCTCCAAATCCGCCAGATCATCGAGGAGGGGATACGACGGCGCGGGCAGCAAGACCTGGTCACCGGGATCGCACAGCAACTTGAAGAGCCAGGAGTACGCTTCGCTGGTTCCCGCGCACAGGACGAGGTGTTCCGGCTCGACACGAGCGTGGGCGTG
>JAGQHR010000582.1 GCA_020431745.1 Candidatus Eiseniibacteriota bacterium | reverse complement strand
GAAATTCGGAGGTCGGTTCACCGGTACACCTCGCTCAATGAGTCGCCGGCGGCGTCGTTGTGGAGAGGATCCCAGGCGGTCACGACGAGTCTCCGATCCGAGCGGGCGGTCAGCAGAAAGAGTGGGACCGTCGAGAGCAGCATCACGAACGCGCTCGCCGGCCAACGCGTGACGATGGCGACGAGCACGGCCCCCGCTCCCATGAGCAGACCGACGACCCCGGACGTTCGTCCCCTCGCGTGACGGAGGGTCAATCCGGCGAGCACCACGAGCAGGGGTGAGGCGCAGAGACCCGTGAGCGCCGCGACGGGATCGAGCAGGCACGCCCCGAGGACCGCGGCGAGGGCGGGAATCCCGAGCATCGCCAGGTCTTCTCCGACGCGTTGCCGGGACGAGCCGGGCAGGGAGCGGAGCCAGGGCCACGGGCGGCGCCGGGTCAGCAGCGCTTCCGCCGTCACGACCTGCGAGAGGAGGATGGCGCTCATCATGCAGAGGCGGGTCGCACCGGCCGCCTGTTCCCGCGTGAGATCGTTGTTGGTCCGGAAGAGCCAGGCGACCCCGAGCAACAACCCTGTGAGTGGAAGGGAAGAGAAAGCCCGGATTCCCAGGGCGCGACGCGCGATTCGCAGACTGAAGCCGAGCGCGGCCAGACGGGGACCACGACGGGTCCGAGCGGGCGAGTCGGCCGAGCCCGCCGAGTCGACAGCGCCGTTCAAGTCGACCGCGTCGACGGAGTCCATCGAGTCGAACGAGTCGTCCAAGTCGCCCGAGTCGACGGCACGGGTCGCGCCCGGTGGCGGCTCGAGGCGGCGTCGCTGTGCAGGCGACGGCACCGGTTCTCGCGACGCCGGTCGCGCCAGCGGCTGCACCTCCCCGGACACGAGATCCCAAAGCAGGAGGAGGAGCACACCGCCGATCACTCCGATCCAGCTTCCTGAGGCCGCGACCAGAGCCGCGGCGATCGCGATCGGTCTCGACAACCAGCCTCGCGCTACCGGGATCGAGGAGACCGCGGCGGCGGCGATCGCCATCACCGACCCGAGCAAGGCCGGGATCGAGAGCGATTTTTCGAGCACGGTCACCGTCAGGCTCGCAGAGAGGGCGACAGCGGCCAGAAGGGGCGCCAGGGGCAGAAGCAGCGCAGCCGCGATCGACCGCCGGTGCGTTCCCTGACTCGACGGCAGACTCGCGAGCCAACCGCGCAGACCCAGCCGAAGGGTCTTCCCCGCGCTGGTCGCGATGCTCCCGGCGATCGCGACGACGAGGATCGAAGGCGCTCGCGGCGCGTCGGCCGCGGCGAGGGCGAGGGCCAGCGACCGCAGATGCTTCGTCACGTCCGGCGCGAGCGCCAGCAGCACGATGAGCGTGGCGAGCGTCACCAGAGCATTGCGCAGGGCGATTCGGGCGGCTCCCTGCAGGTAGAAGCGAAGCAACGCCATGGGAGAATCGTACGAGGTTCGGCGGCGCTTGTTACAATCCGCGCGGGGCAGGAGGATCTTTTTCGTGGCAGACACTCCCGACCGGGAGGGAGACCCTTGCCCGGCCGGTCGCCCCGACCCCGTCCGAGCGCGACATTTCGGCGTCCCGGAACGACCGCGCGGATTCCGAGTCCACGTCTCGACGGGCTTCCGTCGCTGGCTCCTGCGCGTGGGACTGCTCTGCGCGGGCTGCTGCGCACTGGCGGTGGTCGGCGCGTGGATGTGGGTTCGCATTCCCGAGAGTGGATCCCGGCAGCAGGTCCTGTACTTCGCGGCGGCTGCCCCGCTCACTCCCGGGAGTCGGATGGACCGGGGCGAGCTTCTCGAACGTCTCACCCGGCTCGGATATGACGCGACCACGGATTCTCTGATGCCGGGTCGGTACCGGATTCTCGACGACGGATTCGAGATCCACCTTCATCCCTTCGACTACCCCGATGACCCGTTTCGAGGAGGTCCTCTGCGGGTCGAGCTTCGGCACGGCAAGATCTCACGCATCGAACCGGTGGGACAGATCCCTCTGCCGGAGCGGTTGCAGCTCGAGCCGGAACGGATCGCGGGATTCGAAGGGGACACGGGGGCGGTTCTGGCGCCGCTTCGGCTGGAGGATGCACCTCCTCTGCTCGTGCGGACTCTGGTGCTGATCGAGGATCGACGCTTCTATCGGCATCCCGGGATCGATCCCGTGGGAATCGCGCGAGCCGTGCGCTCGAACTTCCGACACGACGGTGCGGCCGTGGAGGGTGGATCGACGCTGACGCAGCAGCTCGCACGGTCGCTCTTCCTGCACAACGAAAAGACCCTTCCGCGCAAAGTCGTGGAGGCGCTTCTCGCGGCCGGTCTCGAGCTGCGCTACACGAAGGAGGAGATCCTCGAGGCGTACTTGAATGCGGTCTACTGGGGTCACTGAGGGACGTACGAGATCCGAGGCGCACGGGAGGCTGCCCGCTACTACCTCGACAAGAGCCTGGGTGAAACGGGGCCGGCCGACATCGCCCTCCTGGTGGGACTCATCCACGCTCCGAACACGACCTCTCCCTACGAGCACGAGGATCGGGCGCGCGCGCGGCGCGACCTCGTTCTCCACCGGATGCGCACGGCCGGCCTCTTGGACGAATCGGAGCTGGCGGAGGCACTCGCGAGTCCGCTGCCGCACGGGGCGCCGCCGCATCGAGGAGCAGATGCCTCGTATTTTCTGGAGGCCGCGCAGAAGGAGCTGGAGCGCCGCGCGCCGCGCAACTGGTCGCCGCGACCCGGAACCCGCGTCTTCACCACGATGGACATGCGCGACCAAGCCGCGGCCGTGGAGGCCGTGCGTCAGGGCCTGAACCAGCTGGAGCGTGGCTATCCCCGACTCCGGAGAGAGAAGGACCCGCTGGAGGCGTCCGCGATCGTGCTCGATCCTTTGAGCGGGGAGGTACGTGCCCTGGTCGGAGGTCGTGATTTCGTCCATGCACCCTACGATCGGGCGACCGTGGCACGCCGGCAGCCCGGTTCGCTCTTCAAGCCGATCGTGTTCCTCGCGGCGTTCCAAAAACCGCGCCGCGCCGATCACGGCTATTGGACGCCGGCGACCTGGGTCGAGGACGAGCCGCTCGCGGTCGGGACCGGATCACGCCGGTGGACTCCGCAGAACTACGATCGGGAGTTTCGCGGTCCGGTATCCATGCGACAGGTGCTCGAGCAATCGCTCAACGTGCCGACCGTCCGGATCGCGCAGGAGCTCGGGGCCGACCGGATCGTCGACGCCGCTCACGATCTGGGCGTCACGAGCGCGCTCGA
>JAGQHR010000581.1 GCA_020431745.1 Candidatus Eiseniibacteriota bacterium | reverse complement strand
CGAGTTCTACTTCTATATCTACAGCCTGCTCGGGGATCCTGCGATGGAGATCTGGACGGCCCCGCCGCGTCCGCTCGTGGTCGAGACGCCGTCGGCGATTCCGGCCGGGAGCTCGAGCCTGGAGATCCGGGTCTTCGCGGAGGACGGAACGACGCCGGTACCGGACGCGCGAGTCGGCGTCACCCGCGGCGGACAGCTGGTGGGCGCCGCGTTCACGGACGCGGACGGGTTTGCGAGCGTACTCGCTCCGATTCCGCCGGGCGAGACGGCTCTCCGCGTCACGGTGACGGGGACGGGGCTGTTGCCCCGGCGCACGGAGATCGCGGTCGAAAGCACACCGATCCTCGCGCTCGACGCGATCGAGCTCGTCGACGACGGCACGGTCGGAAGCGTGGGGAACGGCGACGGGATTCCCAATCCGGGCGAGACGATCGCGCTGAGGGTCGGTCTACGCAATCAGGGGCCCGATATGATCGCGGCCGCGGCCGCGACCCTCGAGGCACTGTGGGGTGCCGAAGTGATCGGCGCGCAGACGTCGTACCCGGGGGTTCAGGCAGGGGATCGCACCGATCCCGAGAGTCCGTTCCTGATTCGGATCGCGGAGACCGCGGAGGACGGGATGACGCCGCGTTTCCGGCTCCGCGTGGTCGAGGACGGGACGGAGTCGACGGCCGGATTCCAGATCGACGTCGTCGCACCCGCCCTGGTTCGGCGCGCGCACACGCTGGCCGGGGATGCGGTGCTCGATCCGGGGGAGACCACGGATCTGACCGTGGCGCTGGAAAACGGCGGCCGCCGCACCGCGTCCGATCTGCAGGCCGTTCTCCGCAGCGAGACGCCGGCCCTCGCGAGCGTGATCGAGGCAACGGCCTCCTACGGCACCATCGATGTCGGGGAATCGGCGGAGCCGGCCACCTCGTTCCGGATTCGGGCCGCCGATGACGCGCCGATCGGGCAGGGTGCGGTCTTCACGCTCACGACGACGACAGGAGAGGGCTACGTCGCCCAGATCAGCTTCACGGTACCGATCGGAAGCGTGGACTACCGCGCGCCGCTCGGTCCCGACGCCTACGGCTACTGGGCCTACGACAGCGCCGACACCGACTATCCCGACGGCGCGCCGCTCTATGACTGGATCTCCTGTTCGACGGCGTACGGAGGGAGTGGAACCCGGCTCGATCTGCACGACAACACCGAGGTCGTGGTCGATCTGCCGTTCCCCTTCGTCTACTACGGCAAGAGCTACGACGCCCTGTTGGTGGCGGACAACGGATGGGCCTCGTTCGATCTGACCGACGACTTCGACTACTACAATTGGTCGATTCCGAACACCTATGGCAACGGCGCACTGCTCGCGCCCTTCTGGGATAACCTCGATCCGGACAAGAAACACGACGGGGTCCTCGTCGGGGACGGGATCTATGTTTGGAACGACGCGGACCAGCACCGCTTCGTCGTCGAGTGGAGCCGTCTGGGGAACCTGTTCTCCCAGCACGACGACGAGGATCGCCAAGACTACGACGATCTCCAGACCTTCGAGCTGGTGCTCTTCGATCCGGTCTACTATCCGACGCCGACGGGGGATGGGATCATCCGGTTCCAGTACAAGCAGGTCGTCAACAACGACACGGAGAGGATGTTCGCTACCGTCGGAATCGAGAATGAGACGGAGGACATCGGGCTCGAGTACAGCTATGCGAACGCCTACGCCGCCGCTGCGGCCCCCCTCTCGGCCGGTTTGGCGATCGAGTTCTCGACGATTCCGGCGCGGTATCAGCCCTTCCATCTGCTCGACGTGACGGCGCGCCGCGAAGGCGGCGGTGTCCGCCTGCTCTGGGAGCCCTGCGACGCCCGACCTCGGGGCGGGTACCGCATCTATCGATCCGCCGACAGCGAGGCGCGGCGTCCGGTGGTCGGGCGAGTCCCCGGTACCGCGACGACCTTCCTGGATGTCTCGGTGGACGCAGCGGACCGGTACCGATACTGGATCGGCTCCACGGATCCGGTGGGATACGAGACGGTCTTCGGTCCGTTCGGGAGCGACGGGGGCGCTTCCCTGCCGCGCGAGCTGGCCCTGCGTGCCGGGCCGCCCAATCCTTCCGTCACCTTCGCCACGCTCGAATACGCCGTCCCCGCGGATGGCCCGGCGAAGCTCGTCATCTACGATGCGACGGGCCGTGCAGTCCGCACCCTCGTGGACGGCCCGGTGCCGGCCGGCGCGTGGACCGCGACCTGGAATGGCGACGACGATGCCGGCGAAAGGCTGCCGAGCGGCATCTACTTCGCGCGTCTCGAGGCGGGATCGCAGCGGCGGACGGCCAAGCTGACGAGGATTCGGTGATCGGGCAAGGCACGGAACGGGCCGCCCGTCGAGACCCGGTCGGAGGGACCGTGGGGGCGATCGTCCACCGGTCGGCCGGCCGGGCGCGGTGGCGACGACGGTGGACGCGCGGCTGTTCGTTCTTCTTGTCGTCTTCGTGGCTCCTGGCCGGTATCGCGTTCGGGGCGCGTGCCGCGAGCCCAGACCCGCCCGAGGTGGCTCCGGCCGGAGCGATGGTCGAGGCGGTCGAGGCGGTCGAGGCGAGCTCTGCCGGGACGACGGTGGATGCGGCCGAACCGGGTGCGGTCGGGCTCCCGATCGATCTTGCCGATGCAGGTGCGCTGCCGGACACCGTGCCGTCGCCTCCCCTGGCGCAGGAAGCCCGCTCGACGTCGAAGAAGAAGCAGAAGAAGACACCCAAGCAGACTCCGGTCGTGAGCCTGAGCGGGTCGTTCGCGATGCGGGTCTACTACGACGACAACATCATCCATTACTCGGACGTGGACCTGGTCGAGCTCTCGAGCGTGCCGAACCTGGGAAAGTTCCGCGTCGAGTCCGCGGATGATGTCATCGTGCAGCCGCGGTTGGAGCTCACCTTCGTGAGCGATCGTCTGACGGGAGAGAAGGCCCAGGCCACGCTCAGCGTCTCGAGCTGGAAGTATCTCGAGAACGGGATCAAGGACAACGAGTCCTACTCGCTTCTCCTCAAGCATCCCGGTGTCTGGCGCGACAACTTTCAGCTCACCCTCTATCACGCGCCCATGTCCTACCTGCGCACGTTTCTCGATCGCCCCCCGTACACTCCGCGTTCCACGCCCTCCCAGTACACGGCCTTCTCCTTTGCGTCCAACACCGGCTCGCTGGCCTGGTGGAAACGATGGTCGAAGCCGGTGTCGAGCAAGCTGACCTTGGCGCGCTCGGCCCGCTACTACAACCGACCGTTCCTGGAG
>JAGQHR010000580.1 GCA_020431745.1 Candidatus Eiseniibacteriota bacterium | reverse complement strand
GGAGACGCCGTAGAGCACGCCCGATGTCGACATCGCGATCATGTCGATCTTGTCGCCCACGATCCGTGGATTGGAGGCCGTCCCGTCGCCCTCGTCGATGTCGTAGAGAGTGCCGGTCGTGTTGAGGCTGATTCCGAGCATCCCGGCCTCGGCCGAGTGCCAGACGGAACCGAACAGGAGCAGGCACGGAACCGTCGTGAGCAGGACCTGAAACAGCGAGGTGTCGAGGGGCTTCCGGAACGGAGCTGTTGCGCGCATTTGGGTTCGTCTCCGCGACCGACGGACGGCGTTGGGGGTTTTGCTGACGTCGTATCCCGAAGGGCGACGCGTTCGATGAAAGCGATCCAGTCTAGCCGGGAGCGAAGCCGAACGTAAAGCGCGACGGATCCCGGGTAGTGGGTCCGTTTGCAAAGCCGATCCAGGACCGAACCCGTGCAATGCGTTCGTTTCCAAACAGCTCCCTCTACCGAATCCGGGCCATCGGGTCGTCCCGCGGATCGCCCTGCTCCGAATCCCGCTGCGTGCCCCCCGGACTTCCCGGATCGGTCGATCGTCGGAACTCACCGAGATCTCTCCGTGCTCCCGCCCGCGGGGAGTCGTACGCTGACTCGATCCACCGATGAGAACGGGGAGGAAGCGATGAAGGCTTTGGCGGAGATTCAGGTGATTCCGATCGGCGTGGGAGTTTCGGTCCGGAAGGAAGTGACCCGTGCCCACGAGTTGATCGAGGCCTCGGGTCTGGAAGTGCAGCTCCATGCATACGGCACGAACGTGGAGGGAGATCTCGACGAGATCCTCGCGCTCATCCGCAAGCTGCATGAGACGTTGCACGCGGAGGGGGTGCCCCGTCTCGCGACGGCGGTGAAGATCGGAACCCGTACGGACAAAACGCCCACGTTGGCCGGCAAGGCTCTTTGAGGGAACCCGCCCGTCGGGGCGGTCGCGTTGACACTCCCGGGACGCTCGGCTACCGTCGCCAGGTTGTCGACCGCCAACCGGAGGAGCCGTTGCGACAGAGCGTCCGTCACCTCGCCGGGCTCCTGGCCCTGGTCGCCTCGTTGTCGGCCTGCGCCGGCACCGGCCCGGATGCGCTCCTGCGTTCCCACGACTATCCCGCCGCGATCTCCGCATATGAGGCGGCCGAGCAGCGCTCTCCGGACGACGGCGAGATCAAACGCAACCTCGGGGTCGCCTATCTCGAATCGGGGGACTCCGAACGCGCCCTGGCCAAGCTGGAGGAGGCTAGGGCCATCCGCCCGCAGGATCCCCGGGTCTACTTCTTCCTTGCCGAGGCCCACGAGGCGGTCGGTGACCTGGAAGGTGCGCTCCTTTCCTACGATGACTATCTCTCCGTGGGAGGACGGAACGAGGTTTCGCTCCAGCTTCGGGTGCGGGAGCTCGCGCGCCGTCGGGCCGAACAAGAGATCGCCAAAGCGCTCGTGGACGAGTCCGAACGCTCCGGCGCGACGGACTCCACGACGCTCGCCGTGCCGGAGTTCGCGAACATCTCCGGATCCGTGCCGATGGCGCCGTTGGCCAAGGGGCTCGCCGCAGTCACGATCACCGATCTGCGCAAGGTGGAAGGATTCCGAATCGTCGAACGCGAGCGCTGGAACGTCCTGAAGAGCGAGTTGCAGCTCGCCTACCAACGGAGGGATGCGGCCCAATCGGACACGACGACGGGCGGAGAGTCCGGTGTTCCGACGGCCGAAGACACGACGTCCGGAATCACGTCGCCGTCCGGCAGCGAAGCCGGGACGCCGCAACCCGCTTCCGGCGAGCTCGCGGAGGAGGCGGCGATCGTCGATTCGACGGCGAACCCGGGGGCACAGGTTCCCACCCCGACCTTCGAGGAGGACGAATCGGGACTCGTCGATCCGGAGACCGCTCCGGTCCTGGGACGAGTGCTGGGCGCGGGTACGGTGATCCAGGGCCTCTTCACGGTCTTCGGCGACTCCGACATCCAGCTGGATGCGGCCGTGGTGGACGTGCCGACGAGCGCGACCACGATCGCGGGCGAGCCCGTCGTCGGAAGCGTTCCCGAAGTGCTGCATCTCGAGAAGCAGCTCGTCTACCAGATCCTGGAGGCGTTGGGGGTCAAGCCGACTCCGGGCGAGCGAGAAGAGATCGACGCGTTGGTCGTCGAGGACCCAGCCAGCTTTTTCGAGTATTGCCGTGCCCTCGCCTTGCAGGATCAGGGGGACTATCCCGCGGCCAGCCGGATCTTCCGCGCTTTGCTCGACAAGGAGCCGGAGTTCGCGCAGCAGATGAATCTGGTGCGTCAGGTGAGCCGCAATCGCGAGGATTTCTCCGCATTGGAACACGACGAGCTGGAGGACATCGCGGGACCCGGATCCGGAGATCCGGCGGGTTTCCTCGACGATCTCGCCGTCAGCGTCGGCAACGGCCCAGGTCCGAGCGGCGACGGAAGCGGTCCCGAGGATGACGACGCGACGGACGTCACGATCACCGACGTAGAAAAGGTCGAGGAGAACGCACAGACGATTCCCGACTTCCCTCCTCCGCCGGGAGGACGCCGATGATTCCGTCCATCTCGACAATGCCCGCGCGGCGCCGTCTCGGAGTCGTCCTGGTATTGCTGTCCGTGTTGGTCGGGAGCTCGGCGCACGCCGGCGTGGATGGCGGGTCGCGTCTTCCGACCGAGTACCGATCGTGGAAGCTCGAAACGGCGGGTGGCCAGGAGCTTCGGATCTCGCAGATCTACGTGCCCTTGGTAGGAACCGTCTTTCTCCGCCCGTCGACCCGGGTTGTGGTCTCCGCCGCGGCGGGTCGGTCCCGATACGAACGGCCCCGGGTCTCCACCGAGGGTGAGATCGGAGCGAACGTGACCGATGCCCTCTCGGGCGCCACCGACGTGAAGCTGCAGCTCTACCAGAAGCTCTGGCGCAATCGTCTCGTGCTGCTGGGGGGCATCAACCTCCCGACGGGCAAGCGGGAGCTTTCGCAGGAAGAGCTGGAAGTGATGCAGGCGGCGGTTCATCCGTTGCTCGGGATGCGCCTGAAGCAGTACGGGCGCGGGCTCGATCTCAACGCGGGGGCCGCGCTCTCGCTGCCGCTCGCTCCGGGTGTCGAGCTGGGCGCGGGGCTCGGGTACGTGCTTTCCGGGAAGTACACGCTCGCCGAAGGCGGGGGCGAGTACGATCCGACTCCGGAAACCTCGGGTTCGCTCGCGCTCGAGCTGGCCTCTGCTGGCAAGGGACGCTCGCTGCAGCTCCGCGTGACGGGTCGGACCTATCAGGAAGACAAGCTCGAGGGCC
>JAGQHR010000579.1 GCA_020431745.1 Candidatus Eiseniibacteriota bacterium | reverse complement strand
TACCCGCCGGTCTACTTCGACTCGGCGACCGCGATCATCGCCCTCATCCTCCTGGGTCGAATGCTGGAGGCACGCGCCAAGGGGCGAACCAGCGACGCGATCCGGAGGCTCATCGATCTCCAGGCCCGTGAGGCCCGCGTGAAGCGGGGGACGGACTGGGCCTCGATTCCGATCGAAGAGGTCGCGGTCGGCGACATCGTCCTGGTGCGCCCCGGCGAGAAGCTCCCCGTGGACGGAGAGATCGTCGAGGGATCGTCCGCGATCGACGAGTCGATGCTGACCGGAGAGCCGTTCCCGGTGGAGAAGCGCGCGGGCGCCCCGGTCTTCGGAGCCACGCTCAACGGCACGGGATCGTTCCAATACCGCGCGACGAAGGTGGGAAGCGACACCGTCCTCGCCCAGATCGTCCGCATGGTGGAGCAGGCCCAGGGATCGAAGGCGAAGGTGCAACGTCTCGCGGATACGATCGCCGCGTACTTCGTGCCCGCCGTGGTCTCGATCGCGGTCGTCACGTTCGTCCTCTGGATGCTCCTCGGCCCATCGCCGGCCCTCGCCTATGCCCTGGTCGCGTTCATCTCCGTGCTGATCATCGCCTGCCCGTGCGCTCTCGGCCTGGCCACTCCGACCGCGATCATGGTCGGTACGGGTCGCGGAGCCGAGGCGGGAATCCTGATCAAGGGCGGAGAGGTCCTGGAATCGATCCATCGTGTCACGACCGTGGTCCTGGACAAGACGGGAACGGTCACGCGGGGAAAGCCGGAGCTGACCGACATGCGCGCCGCCGCCGGCTCGCCGTGGTCGGCCTTGGAAGTGCTGCGCCTGGCTGCGTCGGCCGAGCACGCGAGCGAGCATCCGATCGGACGCACCCTGGTCGCGACGGCGCAGAGCAACGAGCTGCCGCTGAGCGATCCCACGGAGTTCGCGGCCATCCCCGGCCGTGGGATCGAGGCCGTGGTCGAAGCGCACCGGGTCCTGGTCGGATCCCGCGCGTTCCTCGAGGAACGGGGCATCGATCCGTCCTGCCTCGACCCTCTCGACATCAAAGCGGAGCGGATGGCGAAGAACGGCGGGACCGTGATCCGCGTCGCCATCGACGGCCGGGCCGCGGGCCTGCTCTGCGTCTCCGATCCGGTGAAGGACGGCAGCCCGGAAGCGATCGCCGAGCTCCGTTCGATGGGACTGGCGGTCGTGCTGCTGACGGGCGACGCCCGTGCCACGGCCGAGGCCGTAGGTCGGTCGGTCGGGATCGACCGGGTGATCGCCGAGGTTCTGCCCGGAGACAAGGCGGACGCGGTCCGGAAGCTCCAGCAGGAAGGCCAAGTGGTGGCGATGGTGGGTGACGGGATCAACGACGCGCCGGCCTTGGCGCAGGCCGACGTCGGGATCGCCGTCGGTTCGGGGACCGACATCGCGATCGAGACGGCCGACATCGCCCTCATGCGGGACGACCTGCGGCTGGTCGGCGCCGCCATCCGGCTGAGCACACGAACGCTCGGGACCATCAAACAGAACCTGTTCTGGGCGTTCTTCTTCAACGTGATCGGGATCCCGGTCGCGGCGGGCGCACTCTATCCGGTCCTGGGCCTGCTCCTGAAACCGGTCTTCGCCGCGGCCGCGATGTCGCTCAGCTCGGTCACGGTGCTGACCAACTCGCTCCGCCTCAAGCGCGTCCGGCTGTGAGCGCGGCGGGCGCTTCCCGTGGCTCGTCCTCCACGGTACGCTCCCCGAAACCAAGCATCGGAAGCGATACCGGCGCACGCCCTGCAGGCATACATCAGGCACACGTCAGGCATG
The DNA here is from genome assembly GCA_020431745.1 of Candidatus Eiseniibacteriota bacterium. Taxonomy (GTDB): domain Bacteria; phylum Eisenbacteria; class RBG-16-71-46; order CAIMUX01; family CAIMUX01; genus JAGQHR01. The sequence continues at coordinate 1,487 of JAGQHR010000579.1, read as the reverse complement.
CCCAGGCATACATAGAGAGGGACCCCATGATCGAGACAGGAAAGAAAGCCCCGGCCTTCACGCTGCGGAACCAGGACGACGAGAAGTGGGCGTTGACGGACGCGATCGGCCGCTGGGTGGTGGTCTACTTCTATCCGAAAGCCGACACCCCCGGTTGCACGACGGAAGCCTGCGACTTCACCGACTCCATCAAGGACTTCACCGGAATGAACGCCACGGTCGTCGGGATCAGCCCGGACTCGGTCGCGGCGCTCAAGAAGTTTCAGGACAAGTACAAGCTGAAGGTGACGCTGCTGAGCGATCCGGACAAGAAGGTGCTGGAGAAGTACGGCGCGTGGGGCACCAAGAAGTTGTACGGGAAGGAAACGGTGGGTGTGATCCGTTCGACGGTGCTGATCGATCCCGAGGGGCGGGTCGCGCACCACTGGCCGAACGTGAAGGCGAAGGGGCACGCGGCGAAAGTCCGAGAGGCTCTGGCCGCGATGCAGGAGTAACCGGGCGCCGAAAGCCCAGCGCGAAAAGTCGGGCGCCGGGACCCGCACACGTCGGGTCCCGGCAGCCTCGGTCACCGGATCCGAACCACTTCCCGCGTTTCTTCGTGATCCGGAGTCTGCAGACGGCAGTAGTAGATCCCGCTGGGAACCGCCCGTCCGTCGTCGTCCCGCCCGTCCCACTGCAGCTGGTGCAGACCCGCGGCACGCTCCCCGCCCACGAGGCTCCGGACGCGTTGCCCCGCGGCGCTGTAGATGGCCAGCTCGACCCGGCTCGGGTGCGTGAGTGCGAGCGCGATCGTCGTCGAAGCCCCCGGACCGACCGGGTTGGGAAAAACCGCGAGCATCCCACCGGAACGCCCGCTCGTCTCCGCCGCACCATCGGGCCCCGGCACGGACGCCGGCTGGCAGAACAGATCGATCGGATTCGAGAAGGCGCCCGTCGCTCCCGTCGGATCCACCGCACGTACCCGGTAGGTGTAGACGATGTCGCAGCCGGATCGCGGCAGGTCGTCGTACCATTGGAACTTGGGCTTGGACGGCCGGGCGTCGATCGCCACCTTATCGATGAGCGCCTCGGGAGTGGGCGTATCGTCCGAGCGCCAGACTTCGTAGTACATGACCCGCTCCGGCCCTCCGTTGGTGTCGAGACGGACCGGATCCCACTCCACCAGCACCGTCCCACCCTCGGGATCGTCCCCCGCCGGCTGCGTCCACTCCGCCGTTCCGTGGAGCGGCGCGAGCGGACTGAAGCAATCGGTCTCGCAGGTGATGGTGGTTCCGCCGATGACCCGCTCCGTACGGATGTTCCAGAGCGTGAGCGGGACGTAGGCGGACTGACCGTGGCTCGCCGCGCTCGCGCTGAAACGCACGGTCACGGAGTCACGCATTCCCGGCGTGAGCACGAACGGACCCTGATCGGGCAGGATATCGAAGCTCCAGTTCCCCGGAATGACGGCATCGTCGTAGTCGGGATGCGTCCCGACCCGCAGCTCG
>JAGQHR010000578.1 GCA_020431745.1 Candidatus Eiseniibacteriota bacterium | reverse complement strand
TGGGCGTTCGTTCGAGAGCCCTGCGTCGTGCGATGACGCTCGCCGTCTCGCCCCCCCGCCGGAGCGCACTCGAAAGCCACTGCGGACGGTCCCGCACACGCGACCGCGGGTCGGGACCGTCCGCAACGTTCACTGGAGGTTGCGATGAGTCCATCGGGACACCGTTGGTGGGGGCCGGTATCGATCGTCCTCCTGTTCGTCGGCGCTGCCGGAACGCTTTCTCCGGCCAGGGCCGCCGATCCCAAGCCACAGACCCGTCCGTCGATGCAGAAGGTGGCGATCGAACCGAGCCAGGTCCGCGTCGATGACGGGGACACGGTCTGGATCGATTGGGGAGGAGGCGACCGCGAGACGATCCGCATTCTCGGAATCGACACACCGGAGATCCAGCATCTCCCGCATGATCTGCCCTACGACCAAACCTTCGGACGGCAGGCCATGGGCTTCGCGCAGGGCGCGTTCGCCGTCGCGACGCAAGTCCAACTCCTGCGAGCGGCGACGACGGATCCCTATGGACGCACGCTGGGCTACCTGTTCCTCGACGGCAAGAACTACTCCGCTCTGGTGGTCGCCGCGGGATTGGCGGCGGAGTCGGTGAGCTTCTACGGCGACAACGGGCTGCCCGAGCCCGCCCAGGAGGTGTTGGCCGCTTCCAAGACGGCGCCACCGCTGGCGTTCGAGCCGCCGCACGAGTTCCGGCGCCGGATGCGTGATCTCTCCAAGTACCTTCGCGAGAAGGGGCAGTACCCCGAATAGCCCATTTCGGGGAATGGGCGCGTCTGCTCCGCCAATTGCACCCTGCACGGACGCACGACAGAAATGCGGGGCGTTGCATCCTCGGAGCCGCCCGAGGCTTTGCGACGCCCGCTCCGCACCCGATCGGAGCGGACCTCTAATTCGTTGCCGTCCAAGTCGCTGAGGCCGGGCGCCGCCCGTTATCGGGTCCCATCGGCGAAAATCCGAGGTCCCGGCACGCACCTTGTTGCATCTCCATCGGTGTCATCGGGCCACTGGGACCTGTCCCGGTCGGCGCGACGCGCCCGCATCCATATCGATTCGATTGGCCGGCCAGGGTAGGGTCGGCTCGAGCACCCCGCTGACGTTCCCCCCCAGCGGGGTTGCTCTTTTTTGCCAACTCCCGTGTATGCTCCGCTTCTGAGCGCGCGGCGTTCCGCGTCTCGCGCCCTCCGACATCGGTTGGCGAACCGGCCGGCGTTCGCCACCACAAAATGGATCACCGAAGCGTTCGAGGAGGCATCGTGAAGCTGGAGCCCCGCTGGACGGGAAGCACCGACGTGGACGGCGTGAAGATCGAGATGGAAACGGGCCGCATCGCGCGCCAGGCCAACGGCTCGGTGCTCATCCGCCGGGGAGGAACGGCCCTCCTCGTGACCGCCGTCGCGGCGAACGAGCCGCGGGCGGGCACGGACTTCTTCCCGCTCACCGTCGAGTACCGCGAGCGCTTCTCCGCCGCCGGCAAGTTTCCCGGGGGCTACCGCAAGAAGGAAGGCCGCATCACCGACCGAGAGATCCTCTCGTGCCGCCTCGTCGATCGCACCGTCCGGCCCCTCTTCCCGGACGGGTACTACAACGAGGTGCAGATCCAGGCCAACGTCCTCGCTTTCGACGGCGACGGCGATCCCGAGGTGCTGGCGATCATCGGCGGAGCAGCAGCGCTCCACTTCTCCGACATTCCGTTCCGCGGCCCAGTCGTCGGTCTGCGCGTCGTGAAGACCAAGGATGGAGCGATCCGCGCCCTGCCCAACGCCAAGGAGCGCGAGTCGGCGCTTCTCGACATGGTGATCTCGATCGGCCCGGACGGGCTCGTGATGCTGGAGGGACTCGCCAACGAGGTCCCCGAGTCCGATGTCGTCGCCGCGATCGACAAAGCCTCGGCGGCCGCCAAGCCACTCTTCACGCTCCTGAACGAGGCGCGCTCGGCGCTGGGGTGCGAAGCACGCCCGTTCGACCCGCCCGCTCCCGATGCCACCCTCGTCGAAACGGTTCATGCGGTGGCGGCGGCGCCGCTCGAAGAAGCCTATCGCATCGCCGCGAAGCAAGCCCGACAGGAGGCGGTCGACACGATCAGCCGCGACGTGCAAGCCCGCTTCGCGGAGTCCCACCCCGACCAGACGAGCGACGTAGGCACGATCCTGCACGACCTGGAGAAGAAAATCCTCCGGTCCATGGCGCTGGGAGAGCAGCGTCGCGTCGATGGACGCGGACCGACCGAGATTCGTCCCATCTTCGTGGAGGCGGGCGTCCTGCCCAGCTTGCACGGCTCCGCGCTCTTCACGCGGGGGGAGACGCAGGCGCTCGTCGTCGCGACGCTGGGCACCGCGAAGGACGAGCAGGACGTGGAAACGCTGGGCGGATCGGAACGCGAGCGCTTCCAGCTCCACTACTCCTTCCCTCCGTACTCGGTGGGAGAGATCCGGCCTCTCCGGGGCCCCGGCCGGCGGGAGATCGGCCACGGCAACCTCGCGTTCCGTGGACTGGCTGCGGTGATCCCGACGGCGTCGCAATTCCCCTACACGATCAAGGTCGAGTCGGAGGTCACCGAGTCCAACGGGTCGTCCTCGATGGCGACCGTGTGCGGTGGGTGCCTCGCGCTCATGGATGCCGGCATCCCGGTCCGCCGCCCCGTGGCCGGCATTGCCATGGGATTGATCTCGGAAGGCGATCGCGCCGTCGTGCTGTCCGACATTCTCGGGGCGGAGGATCACCTCGGGGACATGGACTTCAAGGTGGCGGGCACGACCGAGGGCGTCACCGCGGTCCAGCTCGACAACAAGCTCGGTTGGCTCCCGGCCGAACTGTTGGAGCGGGCGTTGGCGCAGGCGCGGGAAGGCCGACTCCACATCTTGAAGGAGATGAGCACCGCGCTCGCCGAGCCGCGCCCGGAGCTCTCCCCGACGGCCCCGCGCATTCAGGTCATGAAGATCGGAACGCATCGGATCCGATTCCTGATCGGCCCCGCCGGCAAGACGATCCGTGATGTGGAAGCGACCACCGGGGCGACGGTCGAGGTCACCGACGACGGTACCGTCAAGCTCTTCGGTCCCAATCGCGAGGCTCTCCGCGCCGCGGAAAGGCGGGTGCAGCAGCTGACCGGCGAACCGGAGGTCGGCAAGATCTATCGGGGCGTCGTGACCGGAGTGAAGGACTTCGGATGCTTCGTCCGGCTTTTCGAAGGTATCGAGGGACTGGTCCACATCTCCGAGCTCGACCACGGGCGCGTCGCGGAAACGGGGCAGATCGCATCCGAAGGCGACGAAATGATCG